>JAAYAE010000302.1 GCA_012719555.1 Acholeplasmataceae bacterium
GGGGTCCCACCTGTTCCCATCCCGAACACAGTAGTTAAGCCCTTAAACGCCGAAAGTACTTGGGTGGAAGCGCCCTGGGAGGATAGGAAGTTGCCGGTTAGAAAAAGACATACACTTGTGTATGTCTTTTTTCTTTGCCTTCTTTTCTTTAAAACTAAAAAATATATTGGGCTAAAGGCACCAGACAATTTATGATTGTCTGGTGCCTTTTTTGTGATTATTTATTCTAGGCTTCTTAATTTCTTCCTTAAGGGCAGAATGGCTGGAGGTGACACAGATAGCTCATCCACTCCAAGGTCGAGAAATATTTTTATAAGATCAGGGTCGCCTCCAAGTTCGCCACAAATGCCGACCAAAATCCCATTTTTGTGAGCACTTTCTATAGTTTGGGCAATTAATTTGAATATGGCTTTATGATGGGGATTAAAGAAAGAACTTAAATTTTGGTTTTGTCTATCAATGGCCAAAGTATATTGTGTAAGATCATTTGTACCTATACTAAAGAAGTCGACTTCTTTAGCTAAATCATCACTAATAAGGGCAGCAGCAGGAGTTTCAATCATAATGCCTAGCTTTATATTCTCGTCGAATGGTATATTATCTTGACGTAGGGAAGTTTTGACTTCTTCTAAGATTATTTTAGCAGCATGTATTTCATCAACAGAAGTAATAAATGGGAGCATAATAGCAGTGTTACCAAATGCTGATGCTCTTAAAATGGCGTGCAATTGAATTTTAAAAATTTCAGGCTGCATTAAGCAAACCCGAATACCTCGGAATCCCATAGCAGGATTATCTTCAGGTAAAAGCTTTAGGCAAGGAATATTTTTGTCAGCGCCAACATCTAATGTCCTGATGATGACTTGTTTTCCGGCCATGGTTTCAATTACAGTCTTATAAGCTGTAAACTGCTCATCTTCTGTTGGAATTTTTTTGTTTTCCAAATAGAGAAATTCACTACGAAAAAGGCCTATACCATCAGCATCATTCTCAAGGACTGCTGCTAAATCCTGAGGACCGCTAATGTTGGCAGCAAGTTTTATTTCTTTACCTGACATAGTAATATTAGGTTGTCCTTTTAATTCCTTTAAGAGGGTTTGGTGATATTTTAGTGTTTCAATTTTTTGGGTCATGTTAGCTAAAGTTTTTTCATCGGGATTAAGATATATATCACCGGTAAAACCATCTATGACGACAGTCATATTAGCGGATATTTTAGACAGTAATTTGCGGACACCGATAACGGCAGGAATACCAAGGGCGCGGGCTAAAATTGCGCTGTGTGAGTTAGCTGAGCCATGTTCAGTAATAAATCCAAGAATTTTTCCCTTTGCAAGATGCATAGTTTCACTAGGAGTTAAATCAGTTGCTGCCAATACGCTAGGACCATTGAAGGATAATTGAATTGTTTTTTTCCCATCCAAACATGCTAGTAGGCTGTTGGAAATATCATGTATATCGCTAGCTCTGGCCTTCATATATTCATCTTCCATATCTGTAAAGATTTTAGCAAATTTTTTTGCAGTTATATTTATTGCAAATTCGGCATTTACTTTTTGTAATCTTATTATGCTTTCTATTGCCTCAACATAATCGCAGTCTTCCAGCATCATTTGGTGGACTTCAAAAATATTGGCATTTTCTTCGCTTACTTCCTTTATGGCAGTAGTATAAAGTTGTTGAAAGTTCTCAAGGGCAGCTTGCTGTGCTTTTTGAAAACGCTGTATTTCCTCTTCAGGGTTCGCAACAATATAATGGGGTATTGAGTTTAGAGATTGATTATAGATAGCAAGTTGTCCGATGGCGATACCGGCGGAAACGCCCTTGCCTTTTAATAATAGCATAGTAAGCCTCCTTGAAATTAGTTCAAATCACATTACAGATTAGCTTTAATATGCTTTTCTAAAGCTAGCGCAGCAACATCTTCATCTTCTCCATCTATAGTAACAGTCACTGTTGTTGCACATTTTATACCCAGAGACATAACGGCAAAAATATGCTTTAAATCTGCAGTTTTACCATTAACTGTAATAATTATTTTAGAGTTGAATTGTTTGGCTTCTTTAGCTAATAAGCCTGCCGGTCTGGCATGAAGACCTTTGGCATCTTTAATGGTATAGGTAAAATTTTTCATGAGTTCTGCCTCCTAGTAGCGGTTATTACATAATATTAACATATTGTAC
>JAAYAE010000303.1 GCA_012719555.1 Acholeplasmataceae bacterium
ATTTGTATCTGGTTTTTTTTGTGTATATTCTAAAATCATACCAGCAGTTTCTTCGATTGCTCTATTGGAAACATTGATAATAGTGCAATGAATCCTACGCATAATGGCCTTAGCATACTCCATTTCTTCATTAATTCGTTTCATATCAGCATAACTTGCGCCATCAGAAAGCCCCATAGTTTTTAGCCGTTCAGTCCTAATTTCGTTTAATTTAAACGGATCAATCAACAATCCCACCACTTTATGCGCCGGAACTTTGAATAATTCTTCAGGGGGTGGAATCTCCGGTACCAGTGGAACATTAGCCACCTTTAGCTGTTTGTTTGCTAAATACATGCTAAGGGGAGTTTTAGAAGTCCTTGAAACTCCTATAATAACAATATCTGCTTTTAATAAGCCCCAAGGATTTTTGCCATCATCATATTTAATAGCAAACTCGCCGGCTTCCACGCGTTTAAAATACTCGTGATCCAAAGCGTGAATTAAACCCGGTTGATTTTTTGGTAAAAGACCTGTTGTTTTCTCAATAGATTTCAGCATCGGTCCTAAAATATCTACTACTTCGACATCATGCTCCATAGCCTTTTGTGCCATTGTTTCCCGCATTTCAGGAGAAACTATGGTGTAGCAGACAACAGCATTATGCTCTTTTGCTTCTTCCACTATTTTTTCTACCTGTTCCGCGTTTTTAACATAGGGAACACGTATAATATCAAATTTTTCTTGTGCAAACTGACTCACCGTAGCTTTTACTACAGATTCTGAAGTATCACCAATAGAATCAGAAACAGCATATATTATTGGGGTACTAGCTATGATAATTACCTCCCTTGCCTTCTGCTAACTCTACTAAAAGTCTAGTAAAATTTGTTTTTGTAATACGTCCTACTACCTCAAAACTGCGTTTATTATCATCAACGCATCTAACTACCGGCATACAGTCAATTTCATTATCAATAAGCCTTCTAGCTGCCAAAGCTACTGAGTCATCCGGCGTTACCGTAATAAGTTTTGTCAATGTCGTCATTACCATAACGATAGGCAGACTATGCAAATCTGTTCCTGTATTCATAGCTACTTTTAAAAGATCTTTACGAGAAACGACTCCTACTAAAAGACCTTCTTCACTAGTAATAAAAACAGTGCCAACATCTTCCAAAAACATAGTAACAATAGCGTCGTATGCACTTTTGTCATGATTAATTACAACAGGCACTGATTGAATATCTCTTACACAAATACCTGATATTTCCTCTAATAACATACCTAAAGTGTTTTTACCGGTAAAATAATAGCCAACCTTTGGTCTGGCATCTAAAATACCACTCATAACCAAAATAGCCAAATCAGAGCGCAAAGCAGCACGTGTCACATTAAGCTGGGAAGCAATATGCTCACCGGTAATGGGGCCTTCTTGTCTAACAATTTCTGCAATTTTTTTCTGCCTGCAACTTAAAGAAATATGACCCACATCCTTTCTAAAACATATAAAAACATATACTATTATATACGCTAAGAATACTAA
>JAAYAE010000304.1 GCA_012719555.1 Acholeplasmataceae bacterium
AAAACCAATCAACCCGACAAATATAGCAACTATAGCACCGATACGAAAAACAAAGACCGATCCTTTCTTATCTTGCAACGCACCAAAAAATGGTTGAGGAAATCCCTTGCAAAGTGCAGCAACTGTAAATGCTAAGCCGTAAAGAGTTCTATTTACTGCTGTATTTGCATCTTTCATCATTAACGAGTTTGCGGTCGTAGTTGCTTGAACCATAAAATTACCAACAAAAGTCAAAACAAACATCGCTAAAACAACCATAATCCAACCGGGAAAAATTTTATATTTTTTCTCTGTCTCCATTAGGTATACTCCTTTACATGTTGTTTTTACCAATTCATGATAATACTAAATTACTTTTTTAATACATGTTTATCAATAAACTCACTTAAATACTTGTGTACGCTTTCCGGACTTTCAACAGCAATAAAGTGACCATAACCAGGGATCAAATCAAGTTCAACAAATTTAGCATTTACTAGCCTCTCTTTAGATAACTTAGTCATATGCGGAGTATAGGATTGATCGTCCATTCCTTCAATAATTAGCACAGGGCAAGTAATCTTATTCATATTATCCTTAACATCAAATGACAGAAGTTCAAGATAATCCCCTTGCTTAGTTATCCCAGTCTCTTGCATAACACCCCAGTAAATAAAATCCAACCGTTCTTGACTCGTCTTCTCCCCTATAAGAGATTCTGTCAACTCCAGATGGGAATGCTGACAACTTACTAAGGGATGCCACAACATATCCGTAACACGTGTATCAGTCTGCCCCGCTGTATCTTCAACACCCTGCATACAACATATCGCTTTAACAGGGTAGTTCTGCGCCATATAGTACTGAATACAACCAGCCATTGAGCATCCTGCAGTCATAACGTTCTTTAACCCCATCGCCCGAATACAGTCCCATACAAAATCACCGTACTGATGGAACTCCGTAATAACCTTATTGTTAGGAAGAGGCCAACTTTTTCCATGACCAGGCATATCGAAAGAAACAATTTTAAACTTCTTGTCAAACAAAGACATTAAGTCATGGTACTGTCTGTTATCGCGGCCAGCAGTATGTAAGAGGACAAGAGTCAGCTTATCATCTGGGCCGTCATTTGTTTCTCCATAAATTTTAATGCCATTAACCCTTGTATAAAACCCTCTAACCTCTGCATCCGGTATTGCTTCGACTACCTCGCGCTCTTGAACATCGGAAAATGGAAGTATATTCTCAC
The DNA here is from genome assembly GCA_012719555.1 of Acholeplasmataceae bacterium. Lineage (GTDB taxonomy): Bacteria > Bacillota > Negativicutes > Acidaminococcales > Acidaminococcaceae > JAAYAE01. The sequence continues at coordinate 1,232 of JAAYAE010000304.1, forward strand.
GGGCATAGGAATAAAGGCGAGCGGCAAAAGCTAGTGGAGCTGCACACTGGCGCAACCGCAAAGTGCAGCCCAATTGAGTTAAAGCTAGTGCCGGATCCCAACCACGCTTTGCTGCCGCTCCCTTATTAGCCCCAATATTTACGCTTCTGCGTCGATCTTTAAAGTGATTCCACCCATCTGTCGTTGCGGTTATACCAATATCTATTCCTGTTATCGGTGTACCTAGCTCCCACGATTCAGCCTTTCCATTAATAAAGAAAATAGTTGCCTGCATATTATCTTCGCCAATAGTAATACTTCCATTCAAAAAACGACCATAGTAAAACCCCATCCACTTCTCATTTTCCATAACATTAATCAGGTTGATGGTTTGTTCAATGTATTTTTGAAACTCGCTTTTTTCAATTGCCATAATTTTTCATCCTTTCTTTTATTTATTAAATAATGTGCTTATCACTCATAGCTTTAATTTCACTTTCATCATATCCCAACAAACTATATACTTCAGTGTTGTCTTCACCAAGTGCCGGAGGATTATGGTAAATGTTCGCTGGTGTTTCAGACAGTTTTATTGGTTGACCCGTAATTTTAAATTTCCCGATTCCTGCAACCTCCACCTCTGGAAACATACCACGAACCACAGCAATTTGAGGATCCTCAGTCGTTTGCTTTACGTTGTAAACAGGTCCTGCTACCATTTTTAGTTCTAAAAATGTTTTAACATGTTCTTCAATAGTTTTTGTAACTGTCCATGCGTTAATAATATCGTCAAGTTCATCCCTATTTTCACAACGTGCTTTTCTGTTACTGAATTTTATATCTTTCAAAAGATCTTCCCGTTTCATTAATACACAGAGCTTGGCAAAACTTTTATCTGCTGAAGCATTCAAAATGAACTCTCCATCTTTCGCATGATAGGATCCGCCAGGTGCACCTGCTACATACCCATTACCCATTTTTGTGTTCATATACCCATCTGACAGATAATTTTGAATGATACTAGACATGGCTGTCACTCCCATATCCACTAATGCTATATCTACAATCTGTCCTTCTCCGGTTTTAGACCTATACTGCAGTGCCATCAAAATACCCAACGCGGCATTCTGCGCAGCCATAACATCACAAATCGAGGCACCACACCTTACTGGACGAGTACCAGGAAATCCTGTCACACTCATAATACCCGCCATAGCCTGAGCCACTGGATCCAAGCAAGCACGCTGACTATATGGACCAGTCTGTCCAAATCCTGAAATTGCACAATAAATTAAACCTGGATTTATTTTCTTTAGTTCATCATAACCAAAACCAAGTTTTGCCATAACACCAGGGCGAAAATTCTCTACCAAAACATCTACTCTTGACACTAGTTTTAAAAATTGCTCTCTGCCTTGTTTCAAATCCAAGGTAATACTTTTTTTGTTGCGATTAAAACATGCGAAATAGCCTCCGTACGGTTTATTAGCACGAGAGTCGTCGCCAGTTCCTGGCATCTCCACTTTAATGACATCAGCGCCAAAATCACCAAGAATAGCTGTGCACAATGGTCCGGAAAGGACCCGACCCATATCTAGAACTTTAATTCCCACGAGTGCCTTTTTTTGTTCCATATTTAGTCTCTCCTAGCATAATATATTTACGGCCACTATCTATAAGTTCACCGCATAAAATATTCCTTGATAACAATAAACAGCTATTTTTAAAAAATGTATCATTCGTAGCCTCAT
>JAAYAE010000305.1 GCA_012719555.1 Acholeplasmataceae bacterium
CTATCACTGCCATGAACAATATTTTCACCAATAGTTAGAGCAAAATCACCACGTATAGAACCTGGTACTGCATCTAAAGGATTTGTTGCGCCCATCATACCACGAACTGCTTTTATAGCGTTTTCACCTTCAATTACCATAGCCGCAACAGGACCGGAAGTAATAAAGGTAATCAACTCGCCAAAGAAAGGTTTTGTTTCATGTTCAGCATAATGGTATTTTGCTTGCTCATCAGTCAATTTCACAAGTTTCAAAGCAGCAACCTTTAAACCGCGACCTTCAAAGCGAGAAATAACCTCACCAATTAAATTCTTTTTAACGCCATCTGGTTTTACAAGCACTAATGTTTGTTCCATTTGAAATCTCTCCTCATCATTTTTTGATTAATTTATACTAAATCGCTATACGATATTAGTCTTTTAATAGTTCTGCATATTTTTTACTGTCCAACTTACTAACCATAGCCGTAATAAGGTTTACAGCGCCCAAATAATCGTCCATATGAATAACGCTTTGGTGGCTGTGTATGTACCTTGTTGGAATACTGAAAGTTAAAGTCAAAACACCTGCATCATGCAAGTGAATGCGGCCACCATCAGTAGAGCCTCCTTCGGAAACGCTGAATTGTGTTGGTATCTTCAATTCACTAGCGACTTGCAAAGCAAAATCACGTAAAGCTGTATTAGGAATCATCCCTGCATCATACAAGGTTATAGCAATGCCCTTGCCTATTTTTGCAGGTGCTATTTCAGCTGCAACACCGGGTGTTCCTCCTGCTACACAGGTATCTATAACAAAAGCAACGTCAGGCTTTAACATATTAACAGATGTTTGTGCACCGCGCAACCCAACTTCTTCTTGAACGGTAGCAACTCCATAAACTGTATTTGGATGTTTTTCTTTAGACAAATTATCCATAACATCAGTCATCACAGCGCAGCCTATACGATTGTCCCAGGCTTTACCTAATAAAGTTTTACCATCGCCCATTTGTGCAAATTCCGCAAACGGTGTAACTGCACAGCCTTCTTCAACACCCAAAAGCCTAGCCTCTGCCTCGTCACTAGCACCAATATCAATATACATATCACTCTTTTTTGTAACTTTGGTTCGCTCTTCAGGTGTTAAAATATGTGGTGGCTTGCTGCCAATAACACCTACTAAATCACCCTTCTTACCATGAACAGTTACACGTTGACTAAGCATAACTTGCTCCCACCAACCACCTAAACAGACAAAACGCAAGAAACCTTCTTTGGTAATATGCTTGACCATAAAACCTATTTCATCCATATGGCTGGCCAGCATTAATTTTGGTGCGTTCTTAGGTCCTTCTGCAGTAAAAATCACGCTGCCCAATTTATCATAGGATACTTTAGCTTTATCTCCCATTCGTTCAAGCAGCAACGTTTTCATTGGTCCTTCAAAACCGGAAACTCCACAAGTTTCTGAATATCTTTTAAGCCATTCCATTTTTTTATTCACAGTTGGTATATATCCTTCTTTCAATAAATTTGTTTGAAATGCAACACATTGATTATAGCATTTAGCAACAATATTGTCGAACAAAAAAAGCGCCCAAATACTTGGGCGCTGAATACTCATTCAAAGTCAATGTGTCCTTTTTTGCGCAATTCTTCTGCTTCTGCCCTAAGCAATTTAACTCTTTCTTCTGTCGTTGGATGTGTGCTAAACAAGCTCTTCATATCCTTTGTGCTAAAAGGACAAATAATGAACATGTGAGCAGTATTTGGAGTTGCATTGGTTAGTGTTCTTTGGGAAGCAATTCCTTCTATCTTTAACAAAGCATCAGCTAAAGCATCGGGATTACCACAAAGAGCACCTCCTGAACGATCGGCCAAATATTCTCTAGAGCGAGAAACAGCCATTTGAATCAGCATTGCTGCTACCGGAGCCAACAACATAATTGCTAATCCAACAATAGGGTTACGATTTTCGTCGTCACGACGCCCGCCACCAAAGAACATGCCCCACCTAGCTACCGTTGTAATAACACCGGCCATAGCAGCAGCCACTGAACCTATAAGTATATCACCATGTTTAACATGACTGAGTTCGTGTCCTAAAACGCCGGCAATTTCTTCAGGAGTCAATATATTAGCCAGGCCGGAAGTTATAGCCACCGCAGCATGTTCAGGGTTTCGTCCAGTTGCAAAAGCATTTGGTACTGCACTATTTATAACATAAACTTTAGGCATAGGAAGTCCTCCACGCTCAGCAAGCTTACGTACTATACCATAAATTTCAGGAGCATCTTTCTCCTCTATTTGTGTTGCGTTATACTGTGCTAAAACCAACTTATCACTATTCCAATAGCTATAAAAATTCATA
>JAAYAE010000306.1 GCA_012719555.1 Acholeplasmataceae bacterium
TGCTAATTTGCAAGACTATGCTTGTTTTTTGGGGGCAGGTGCTTATGACCATTTCATTCCAAGTACAGTTGGTCATGTTCTTAGCCGCAGTGAATTTTATACAGCTTACACACAATATCAACCGGAAATTTCTCAAGGTTATTTGCAGGCTCTTTGGGAATATCAATCTATGATTTGTGAAATAACAGGAATGCCTGTATCTAATGCGTCCATGTATGATGGTTCTACCGCTATGGCGGAAGCTGCACTTTTATCTTGCCATGCGACACGTCGTAACGAGATTGTAGTTGCACGTAGCGTTCATCCAAATTATCGTACTGTATTAGGCACTTATGCTAAAGATTTTGGTTTTGTGGTTAAAGAAGTAGGGTTCACAGATGGCGTAACTACTCTAGAAGCTCTAAGTCAAGTTGTATCCAAAAATACAGGAGCAGTTATTATTCAAAACCCGAATTTTTTTGGCAATTTGGAAGATTTATCTGCCCTTATTGCAAAAACCCATGAGGTAGGAGCATTGTTTACCGCTGTTAGTGATCCAATTGCTTTGGGAATTTTAGAGGCACCTGGCAAACAAGGGGCTGACATCGTTGTAGGAGAAGGACAGCCACTGGGGTTAGCTATTTCCTTTGGTGGTCCATACTTAGGCTTTATGGCTGCCACAGCAAAATTAATGCGTAAATTGCCTGGGCGAATTATTGGAGAAACAGTGGATAAAAATGGTAAACGGGGTTTTGTTTTGACCTTACAAGCAAGAGAACAGCACATAAGAAGAGATAAAGCTACTTCTAACATTTGTTCTAACGAAGCTCTTTGTGCTTTAGCTGCTACAGTTTATTTATCTACAGTAGGTAAAGAGGGCTATGCAGAAGTGGCTTCTCAGTGCTTGCAAAAGGCTCATTATGCGCAACAAGCTTTAGCAGGGCGTGGCATAGAAACAGTTTTTAAAGCACCATTTTTTCAAGAGTTCGTAGTGAAATTATCCGGAAATATTGCTGAAATTAATCAAGAGCTCCTAAAGGAAGGAATTATTGGCGGGTTAGATTTAGGCTGCTATTATCCTGAACTTGCAGGGAATATGCTTCTATGTGTAACAGAAAATAGGACTAAAGCGCAAATAGATGCTTTGGTTGTTGGATTGGGGGCAAAAGCATGATTTTAGAGAGGCAGCCATTAATATTCGAATTGGGCAAACCTGGTCGCAAAGCTGTTGATTTGCCTAAATTAGATGTACCGGAAGTTAGTAACTTAATTCCGGAAAAGTATGCTCGTACCAGCAAAGCTGCTTTACCGGAATTAAGTCAATTAGAATTAATAAGACACTATACGCAGCTTTCCAATCGCAACTTTGGTGTGGATACGGGATTTTATCCTTTAGGATCCTGTACTATGAAATATAATCCTAAAATAAATGAAGATATAAGCCGCTATGAGGGGCTTTCTTTGCTGCACCCTCTACAGGATTCAGCTACGGTACAGGGCGCTCTGGAAATACTCTATAAATGTGAACAGGCTTTAGCAGAAATTTCCGGTATGAAGGCTGTTACTATGCAACCTGCAGCCGGAGCTCACGGTGAGCTAACGGGACTCAAACTAATCCGTGCATACCATAGAGATCGTAATGATTTGGCTAGAACGAAAGTTATAGTGCCTGATTCTGCTCATGGTACTAATCCTGCTTCTGCCGCAGTATGTGGCATGCAGGCAGTAGAAATTAAATCTGAAGCTGACGGTTCTATTGACTTGGAAGCTTTAAAAGCAGTGGTTGGACCTGATACAGCAGCTCTTATGCTGACTAATCCCAGCACTCTAGGTTTATTTGAAAGCAAGATTGAAGCCATTGCTAAAATTGTCCATGATGCCGGTGGTTTGCTCTATTATGATGGAGCCAATTCTAATGCCATTATGGGAATTGTACGCCCAGGTGACATGGGTTTTGATGTAGTACATTTAAATTTGCATAAAACCTTTTCTACTCCTCACGGAGGAGGAGGACCGGGAAGTGGCCCTGTTGGTGTAAAAGAGGCTTTGGTAAAATTTTTACCTAACCCTAGAGTTCAGTTCTGTGATGGACTATATTCTTGGGTTACTTCTGATAAGAGCATTGGTAAAATGCAAGCTTTCCATGGTAATTTTGGTATTATTGTGCGAGCTTATGCCTATATACTTTCCATGGGTGGTGAAGGTCTCCGCAAGTCTAGCGAGGATGCTGTGCTAAATGCTAATTATTGCAAGAAAATGCTAGAAGAAGCTTATGATTCTCCCTTTGACCGTTTTTGTATGCATGAGTGTGTTTTGACTTCTAAAAAACAAAAGCAATATGGTATACATACTTTGGATATTGCTAAGCGCTTGTTAGATTATGGTTATCATCCACCAACAATTTATTTCCCTATGATTGTGGAGGAAGCCATAATGATTGAACCTACGGAATCAGAGAGCAAGGAAACTTTGGATGGGTTTATTGACGCTATGAAGAAAATCGCTGTGGAAGCGGCAATGGATACTGAGTTAGTGCACAGTGCACCACATAATACTATTGTTAGTCGTTTGGATGAAACCTTGGCTGCACGCAACCCGGTTGTAAAATGGGCAGCGCAGTAACACCGTGGCAGATTCGTCAGGAAAATTTTGCGCCTACATTGTTTATTAGCAGGCCTTACGACACTGAAAGCATAAGTGTTACGGGGACTTGTTGTGCGCTCAAATGTGCCCACTGCGGTGGGCATTATTTGTGTAAAATGACGGATTTAGCTGCCATAAAAACTCAAGAAGATGTTAAAGGGACTAGTTGTCTTATTAGTGGCGGCTGTGACCGGAGTGGTAAGGTGCAGATTATGCCCTATTTAGAAAGCTTAAAGAATATAAAGGGCAATCGCCGCTACAATTTTCATACAGGGCTTTTATCGGAAATAGAAATAAAAGCTTTAGCTCCTTTAGCGGATGTGGTGTCTTTTGATTTTCTAGGCGATACGGACACTATTAAGGATACTTTGAAACTAAACAAGACAGTAGAAGACTATGCTAATTGTTATAAAATGTTACGCAAGTATTGTGCGCATGTTGCTCCTCATATTTGTATCGGTCTACACGGTGGTAAAATTGGCGGTGAATACGAAGCCGTAAAAGTGCTAAAAAAGTTGGGACTAGAGCAATTAATTTTTATCGTCTTGATTCCTACCCCGGAAACAGAATATGCAAAGGTTGAGCCTCCTGCACTGGAAGAGGTAATTAAATTTTTAACTTGGGCCCGGCAGGAGCTTCCTAGGATTCCTTTAACTTTGGGGTGTATGCGTCCCGGTGGGAAATATAGAGCAGCGCTAGATGTGGCTGCAGTAGAGTGTGGCATAAATGGCATTGTTCAGCCGGTGAGAGCGGCTGTGAAAAAAGCAGAAGAATTAGGTTTAACTATCAAGGAAAATAAGGAGTGCTGTGTTTTATGAGTGTCTGGAAATTGTCCGTGGGAACAGCTGGAGCTATTGGAATACGCAAATTGAAAACAGATGCTTTGCCCACAACAGCCTATATTATGCTGGGGGAAAAATGTACGCGCAATTGTGCTTTTTGTGCCCAAGCTCGTGAAAGCACAGCAGCCGCTAAGTTTCTTTCAAGGGTAGCATGGGAAGAAACAAGCCAGGATGTTTCTATTGAACATTTGGCCGCAGCTTATAAAACCAATAAAATTCAACGGGCCTGCCTACAAATAGTCAATAGACCGGATAGTTTGCCGGAAGTACAAAAGGCTGTTGAGGCATTGGTGAAAGCGCAGGTGCCGGTAGTCGTTTCCGGTTATATTACTTCTGTTGCCGAGGCAAAAAAACTTTTTGACTTAGGCGTAGATCGTATAGGACTAGCGATGGATGTAGCTACACCTAAACTTTTTGAGAAAATAAAAGGTGGTTCTTGGCAGCAAAGATGGGAGTTATTGACTTCTTGTGCGGCAGCTTTCCCCGGGAAAATGACAACACACTTAATCGTAGGCTTAGGTGAAACTGAAGAAGAAATGTGGCAGCTTATTAAAGAATGCTATGCTCGCAATATTACTGTGGGTCTGTTTGCTTTTACTCCCTTGCCAGGTACGGCTATGGGTAATAAAGTACAACCTAATATTGGCAGTTATCGTCGCTTACAGATAGCTGTAGGATTGTTAAAACGAGCTTTCAGTTCTGATGTCGTTATTTGTAGAGACGGAAAAATCACGGGATTTAAAGTACAAAATGTTGCTGAAGTTTTAGCTGACGGGGAGGCTTTTCGTACAACGGGCTGTCATAATTGCAACAGACCTTTTTATAATGAGCGGCCGGGACAGGTACTTTATAACTATCCTAGAGCATTATCTGCAAGAGAAGTAGAGAAAGCTTTTGCAGAAAGCGAAGTGATCACATGTTGAGTTTAGGTACAATGAATCGTGGTAAACAGGTTCCTTGGCGTATAATAAATACAGGCTTTAATAATGCAGCAAGTAACATGGGTATGGATGAAGCCATTATGGAAGCTTATGCTGCGGGACAAGCACCACCTACTATTCGTTTTTACGGCTGGCAGCCGGCTGCAGTAAGTTTAGGTTATTTTCAACATGGAGAAAAAGAAATTAATTTCGCTGCGTGCAAAAAAGCGGGCATTGATATCGTGCGTCGTCTAACAGGCGGCCGCGCAGTATTGCATAGTCGTGAACTAACCTACAGTATTATTGTCGGTGAAGATTATCCTGGTATGCCAATGACTATTACTGCGTCCTATCGTTATTTGAGTAAAGGGTTACTTTTAGGATTGGAAGACTTGGGCCTTACGGCAGAAATGACAAAACCCATCTCTTCCTATGGACAGCACGCTCGGCAACCTGCATCTGCGGCTTGTTTTGATGCACCCTCTAATTATGAGTTGACTATAGATAGAAGAAAGTTAATAGGGTCGGCACAGGTGCGTAAGCATGGTGTGATATTACAACACGGTTCTATTCTTTTAGATTTTTCTCCGGAAGAACTAGTGGGGATTTTGCAAATATCTTCGGAGGAATCCATAAAAACAATTGCTATGCTAAAAAGCAAGGTAGCAGATTTAAAAACGGCCCTAGGACGTTCAGTTACTTGGGATGAAGTGCGCATAGCTATGACCACTGGATTGCAAGCTGCCTTGCAAATTGATGAGGTTGTGGGAGAATTGACGACTGCTGAAATAAAACGGGCAGAAGTTTTAGCTTCGGAAAAATATAGCAACGAAGATTGGACAAAAAGACGTTAAAAGGCGGTGGTATTAACATGGAATATCAATTATGCGTTATTGGAGCAGGGACAGGTGGATATGTTGCAGCCATTAAAGCTGCGCAATTAGGGGCTAAAGTTATTTTGATTGAAAAAGATAATTTGGGCGGCGTTTGTATGAATAAAGGCTGTATCCCAACAAAAACCTTGCTTAAGAGTGCAGAGAAATGGCAAGATCTACAAAAATTAGAAGAGTTTGGCATATTTGTTGAGGGCATGGCTTATGATTGGCAAAAGGTTATGGAACGCAAAAATAATGTTGTTTATCAAATGCGTAAGGGTCTTGAGCAACTAATAAAGCTTAACAAAATCGAGCTTGTTGTTGGTAAAGCAACATTTGTTGATAAAAACACAGTACATTTGGTTACAGACAATCCCGATGACGAAAGAGACATTGTAGCAAAAAAAATTATTATTGCTACAGGCTCAGAACCGTCTCGTCCACCTATTCCGGGGGCAGACTTGTTGGGAGTTATTACTAGCGATGAAGTTTTGAAATTAGATGAAATACCAGGGTCTATGATTATTATCGGTGCAGGGGCAGTGGGAGTTGAATTTGCCGGTATTTACGCCGGTTTTGGCTGTATGACAACTGTAGTAGAAATGGCCCCAACTATTTTGCCGCTCTGCGATGTAGACATGCAAAAACGTATGGGATTAGTCTTGCGCAAGCAGCATATTGCCATTAAAACGGGAGCTACTGTAAAATCAATTACACGTGGAGTTGAGGGACTTGCAGTTACAATCGAAAGTAAAGGGAAGGAAGAAGTGCTTGAAGCAGAAAAGGTGCTTTTGGCTGCAGGAAGGCGACCGATTTTTGTTGCAGAAGAATTAGATAGAATAGGTGTTTCCCATACTAAAAAGGGGATTACTGTTAACGAAAAAATGGAAACTTCCATTCCGGGAATTTATGCCGTTGGTGATGTAACCGGCATGTCTATGTTTGCTCATAGTGCTTCTCATCAAGGGCTTATTGCGGCTGTCAATGCTTTTGAGGGTGAAGCTGTTATGCACTATGAGGCTATTCCTAGTTGTATATTTACGCAGCCTGAGATTGCTCAAGTAGGAATGACTGAACAAGAGTGCAAGGAAACAGGCAGACAGGTAGTTATAAGCAAATTTAATTTCATGGCCAATGGTAAGGCTGTTTCTATGGGAGAAACTGAAGGATTGGTCAAACTTATTTCTGATGAAAAGACTCATAAAATAGTTGGCTGCCACATTATGGGAGCACATGCTAGTGATCTTATTATGGAAGGCCTCATAGCGATACAACAGGGGCTTACAGCAGAGAATCTTGCTGATTGCATACATCCACACCCTACTTTGTCAGAAGCTGTAGGAGAGGCTGCAATGGGCTTATTTGGCAATATGATTCACCAAGTTAGTATGCGAAAATAGTTAGGTCGCTAAAAATCAGAAAATATGTTAAAAAGTAGGGGGAGAGCACAGTACCCCTACTTTTTTTCCCGCAGTTTTTGTGCTACAATATCTAAATACTAATGTAAGAAATTGCTGGGGGTAATTATATGTTAGACATGAAGTTTGTCAGAGAAAATCCGGAAAAAGTGGAACAAGCCATGAAGAATCGCAACATGGATAAAAACTTGGATGAATTTTTGGCTTTGGAGAAAAAACGCCGGGAGGTGTTGCAGCAAGTAGAGGCTGACAAGAGCCAACGTAATGCTGCTTCCGGTGCAATCAGTCAAATGAAAAAAGCTGGCGAAAATGCTGATGAGCAAATAAAAGCTATGCGTGAATTGGGCGAAAAGATTGCCGCGGATGACAAAGTATTAAAAGAAACTGAAGCAAGTTTAAAAGAAATATTGCTGACGATTCCCAATATGCCGGCAGATGACGTTCCGGTTGGTAAGGATGAAAATGATAATCCTGTTATTAGGACTGTTGGCGAACCTAAAAAGTTTGGTTTTACGCCGCAAGCTCATTGGGATATTGGTGAAAAATTAAGGATTTTAGATTTTGAAAGAGCGGCTAAAGTTACAGGGGCTCGTTTTGCTTTTTACAAAGGCTTAGGGTCGCGTTTAGAACGTTCTGTGTATAACTTCATGTTAGACGTACACACATCAAAACATGGCTATACTGAAATTTTTCCTCCTTATATTGTTAACAAAGAAAGCATGACGGGAACAGGACAATTGCCCAAGTTTGCTGAAGATATGTTTAAGATAGAAGGCTTGGATTATTACTTGATTCCTACGGCAGAAGTGCCTGTTACCAACTACCACCGCGGAGAGATTTTAGATGTTGAAGATTTACCTATAAAATATTGTGCTTATAGCGCATGCTTTCGAGCAGAAGCAGGGAGCGCAGGCCGTGACACCCGCGGACTTATTCGCAAACATCAGTTTAATAAAGTGGAATTAGTAAAATTCACTAAACCTGAAGATTCTTGGGCAGAGTTAGACAAGTTGACTAATGATGCGGAGGAAATTCTGCAACTTTTAAAATTGCCTTATCATGTTGTGCGCTTGTGTACAGGAGATATTGGCTTTAGCTCTGCTACTACATATGATTTGGAAGTTTGGATTCCGGCTGCAAACTGTTATAGAGAAATTTCCTCTTGTTCTAATTTTTTGGACTTTCAAGCTAGACGTGCTGATATTAAATTTAGGCGTAGTCCTAAAGAAAAACCTGAGTATGTTCATACTTTAAATGGGTCTGGACTAGCGGTAGGTCGAACTGTTTGTGCTATTTTGGAGAATTATCAAAATGAAGACGGATCGGTTACTGTACCGGACGTACTTGTTCCTTATATGGGTTGTCAGGTAATTAAAGCTAAATAATACATTTATAGCCAAATTTCTCGTTTTTGAGAAATTTGGCTATTTTTTTGTTTTGTTAGAATATGTGCCTGCGTTGCATATTGCTAACCACTATATATAGCTATTGCTACATTAGATTAGTATGTCAAAACTGTGGCATTTTGCCTTATTATTGGGTTAATACGCTTCAAAAGGGGCTATTATGAGGTTTTTCATACTTTTGCCATAAAGTACTCAAAAGTCCTCAATTTTCCTCAATTTTCCTATTGCACTTTCCTGAAATAGTAGTATAATAAACTACAGTAAATTAAAGCATTAGCAAGGGGAGGGTGTATATGAAGAGACAAGGTTTTTTTCAACTATCACAAGAAGCTGTGATGAAACTGGCGGAAAACTTCGAGACGCCGTTACTGGTTCTTTCTTTAGACCAGATTGAGAAGAATTATTGTTTTTTAAAGGCGCATTTGCCGAACGTAAGGTTGCATTATGCCATGAAGGCTAATCCTGATTTGCGTATTCTTGAGAGATTATCAGAATTAGGGTCTTCTTTTGATGTAGCATCTGATGGTGAAATTAGAACGTTGGCAGAATTGGGTATTGATGGCCAACGTATGATATATGCGAATCCTATTAAGACAGCGGGTGGTTTTAGAGCCTGTGCAGATGCTGGAGTTAGCAGAATGACCTTTGACAGCGTTAGTGAAATAGAGAAAATTGCCAAATGTTGTCCCGGTGCTACAGTACTGTTGCGTTTACGTATAGATAATACAAAAGCGCATGTGGATTTAAACAAAAAATTTGGAGCACCTAGGGAGCAAGCTTTGCCCCTTATTAAATTGGCCCTTGCATCAGGGCTTAATGCTGCGGGAATTGCTTTTCATGTAGGTAGCCAAACTACATCTGCTGAACCATATTTGGAAGCGTTAGAAATTGTTCGCAGTATATATGCTGAAGCTAAAGAACAAGGTATTGATTTACATGTTTTGGACATTGGCGGTGGTATGCCGGTGCCGGAACCAAAGGTTCGTTTTAACTTGCCTGCTATGTTAGGGCAAATTAGTGCTCGTTTGGAAGAAGACTTTCCGAATATCGAAATTTGGGCTGAACCAGGGCGCTTTATGTGTGGTACAGCAATGAATCTTATTACCAGTGTTATTGGCGTAAATGAAAGAAATGGCCAAACTTGGTACTTTTTGGATGATGGTATTTATGGAACCTTCTCTGGCGTTATTTTTGACCAATGGGATTACAAACTTATTAGTTTCAAAGAAGGAACTAAGCACAAGGCCACTTTTGCGGGGCCTAGCTGTGATTCCTTAGATATTATGTTCAGAGGTAAGATGACTACTACTTTAGAAGTAGGAGATCTTATTCTGGTTCCCTTGTGTGGTGCATACACTTCTGCATCTGCGACGACCTTTAATGGTTTTCATAAAGCACAAATCGTCATTTGGGAAGAAGTAAGTGTAGCATTAGGAATAACTAAATGTTTAGCTAAAGCTGTTTAAAATAACATATTAAATGGGCATACCCTAAGAAGGGGATGCCCATTTTTTTGTAAAATTTGGATTTCAGACTGATGTGGCAATAAGGCTGTTTCCAATAGTTGTTTTTATGGTAAAATGATTGTAGTTAAACAATAGGAAATTTTAGGGGGCGTTATTATGACAATACGTGAATATGATTTTGCCTATGGTAGAGGACGTAAGAAATTTACTTTGAATGACGATAAAGTATTAAAAGAAGTGCGTACTAAGGATTTTACACCATTAGAAGATATTAAAGCTTCTGTTTTAGATGCTATTTATCATCCTATCGGAATGCCGGCAGTTAATGAAGTAGTAAGACCGGGACAAACTATTGCCTTTATTTGTAATGATCCGACTCGTGTGGCCAATAGCTATGACTTCATGCCAATTTTAGTAAATGAAATGAATAAGCTGGGTATTAAAGATGAGGATATGCATATTGTTTTTGCTCTGGGTACTCATCGCGATATGAGTTACGAAGAAATGGTCATGGCAGTGGGCTCTGAGGTTGCGGGACGCTTGAAGATGTATAATAGTACCTCTACCATACAAGATGATTTTGAATATTTTGGAGATACTAGCCGTAAAACGCCGGTATGGATTAACAAACATTTGTGCCATGTGGATCACGTGTTTTTAACCGGCACAATAGTACATCATTATTTCAGTGGTTATGGTGGAGGACGCAAGGCCGTTCTGCCCGGTTGTGCGGCAATGGAGACGGTTCGTTGTAATCATAGTTGGATGCTAGATGCTAATGCCGGACTAGGAAAAACTGTAGGAAATCCTGTTTACGAAGATCAAATGGAAGGAGTAGCTTTATTTGCTAAAGGTCGTTCTCTCATTTTATTCAATGCTATTTTAAATGCCAAACATCAATTTTTAAGGATTTTTGCAGGGGATTATATAGCGGCTCACAAAGAGGCTTGTAAATTTGTGGACGAAGTATATGGAGTGGTTATACCACAATTAGCGGACGTAGTAATTGTCTCCTGCGGTGGTTATCCTAAAGACATTAATGTATATCAAATGCAAAAGACCATGGATAATGCACGCTGTGCTGTACGCGAAGGCGGTGTAGTGATACTTTTAGCGGAATGTGAAGAAGGCAGCGGGTCAAAGGTTTTGGAAGAAACTTGTAAACGTTTGGGTTCTTGTGATGCCATTGAGAAAGAGCTGGAGGCTAATTTTGTTATTGGTGCTAACAAGGCTTATGCCGTTACACGCTTAATGAAAACTGTAAAATATATTTTAGTATCGTCCTTGGATAAGCAGTTGGCTAAGGATATGCTTTTTGCAGGAGTAACAGATACGGTGGAAGAGGCGCTAGCAATAGCTGAAAAAGAAGTGGGGAAAGATTATAGGGTGATTCTTATGCCGGAAGGATCTTTAACTGTTCCACGTGTAGAGTAAAAGTTTGAGCAAAAACATAAAATAACAGTGACGAGCATTTGCTCGTCACTGTTATTTTATGTTAATTTATGTATCTCAGTTTCATCTACAATTATTACGCCGTTTTTTAGCAAGAGTTCAGCTAATACGCCTTTGCCGCTAATAATTTTTCCGGAAAAAGTTCCATCGTATATTTTTTTGTAACCACAAGATGGGCTGCGCTGCTTTAAAATGGCATATTTGCAATGATAAAGTTTGGCCAATGCAAGAATTTCTTGTGCGCCTCGCTCAAAATATTCAGTAAGATCATTTCCATTTTTAGAAATAACCCTGCCATTTTTTATTTCGCTAGGCTCTCGGGGCGTACTTAGGCCACCATATATTTCCGGGCATATGGGAACTAAATGGTGTTTTTCTATTAATTGGTCAGTGTTAGGTATAATTTGACCTTCTCCATTATAGCGACAATTCATGCCTAATAGACAGGCACTGATTAAAATGTTCATATGAGGGCCTCCTAAATAAAAAGAAATAGCATACAAATAAGGATATCACCCGGCTATATTAACATAGGAACAACAAAAAAACAAACTAAGTTATAGTGGCTTGCGTAAGACAAGGTTATAAACGTTTCGTTAACAGGGGTGATGTTGACGAGGTAAAAGAATCCAAGCTGAGGTTTGTTTTCAACTTGATTTAATTGGTATTATTAAGGCAAAAGATATTTCTAAAATTTATGTAGCTGTTGTGCGTTTGCCTATTGTCAGGGCAATCAAAGAGCTAATAGCACGGCAGAAGTTGCCGGACCCTATAAGGTTTTATTAAAATGGATTGATAAAATGCCTAGTGATTGTTAAAAGAGAGTTTATGATTTTTTTCGTAAGCTCTCTTTTTTTGTGACTTTATGTTATACTTATTACTAATTAGGATATAATAGCATTTTATTTTGGAAGGAGGGTTGGGGGTGTTTCACATTGCAGTTTGTGATGCTGATATTAAGGGCATTAAAATGATTTGTGAGTATTTACAAGAACTATGGCAGGAAGATTTCTCGGTAGAAACTATTCCCTTTACTAAGGCAGAAGATTTATTGGATAGCTATAAAAGAGGAGGGCATTTTGACGTAATTGTTTTAGATGTTGCAAAAGATGGTTTTTATATTATGGATACAGTACGTAATATCCGCCAATATGATAAAAATGTTGCGATAATTATTTTAACTACCACAGAAATATTGACTGCGAAATGTTACAAAGTAGATGTCTATCGCTGTTTTTCCAGGCCTATTGATAAAGAATATTTTTTGACAGAGGTAAGTGTTTTATTGAAGAGATTGGCTTTGGAGCAAAATATTTATTATAAATTTGCCAACGAACGAGGTCTAAGTAAGGTGAAATTATCCAATGTTTATTATTTTGAATCAAACATGCGTAATATTAGAATATGTGAAAATAGTAATGAGTACATTTTTATAGGGAAAATTAGTGATGTGGAAACTGAATTGTCAAGACAAGATTTTGTTAGGAATCATAAAAGTTACGTTGTGAATTTGAAATACGTGCGCAACGTATACA
>JAAYAE010000307.1 GCA_012719555.1 Acholeplasmataceae bacterium
GATAAAAGATACTTTAGCGTGTTTAACAGAAACCCTTGACAGTGCCAAAATATTGAAGTAGAATGTAACCTAAGCTTGATAATTTCAAATCATTTCTATGAAGGAACCAAGTAAATTTCCTAGTAACTTGTAGAGAGCCAATGTCTAGTGCAAATTGGTAGTTTAGGAAGTTGAATCCACTCCGGAGATGATAGGGGTAGCAACCTATCCGGGTCAGACCGTTATATCATAAACGAAGGCTGCATTGCAGCAAAATAAGGTGGCACCACGTGAGTATAACTCTCGTCCTTGATTTATCATATTTGATAATATCAAGCGCGAGAGTTTTTTTATATGTAAATTTAGGAGGAGAAAAAATGAAGGTAATCGTTACTGAAAGAATTTCCGACAAGGGTGTTGCGCTTTTAAAAAATGCTAAAGGGCTAGAAGTAGATGTTTGTTTTGATATTCCTAGGGCTGAATTGTTAGAGGTTATTCCTAAGTATGACGCTATCGTTGTGCGCAGCGTGACCAAAATTAACGAGGAATTTTATGAACACGCTACAAACTTGAAAGTAGTTGGACGTGCCGGTAATGGCGTGGATAATATTGAAATGGAAGGCGCTACGAAGCGGGGCATTATTGTAGTTAATACTCCGGAATCCAATATTGTCTCTGCTGCTGAGCATACTATAGGACTGCTCTTAGCATCTTCGCGCAATGTAGTAAAGGCTCACAAAATGATTGAGAGCAAGGTATGGGAGCGCAGTGGCCTAAAAGGTTCGGAAATGCTGCACAAAACCTTGGGTATTATTGGATTAGGTCGTATTGGAGCATTGGTCACCAAAAGGATGCAAGCTTTTGAAATGAAGGTTATTGCTTATGATCCATATATTGCTGATGCACGCTTCAAAAAATTGGGCGTGGAAAAATGTGAGACTTTAGATGAGTTATTGAAAAAATCCGATGTTATTTCTATTCATACTCCAAAGACAGAAGAAACAGTAAATATTCTAGGGGCTGCAGAATTTGCTAAATGTAAAAAAGGCGTGCGTGTAGTTAACTGTGCTCGGGGCGGATTGTATAATGAACAAGATTTAGCAGAAGCAATAGAAAAGGGTATTGTAGCGAGTGCCGGGATAGATGTGCTTGTAGATGAACCGAAGCCTATTTCTCCTCTTATTGATCTGGAACAATGTGTGTTAACACCCCATTTGGGTGCCGATACTACCGAGGCGCAAGATAATGTGGGCATTGCCGTTGCAGAAGAAGTTATAAGCGCACTTAAGGGAGATATGGTGCCTAACGCTGTTAATTTGCCAACCTTGCATCCACAGGATTTAGAGGAAATGTTGGACTACTTGCATTTAGGTGAAGCACTAGGCAAGTTATATTATCAATTAGATAAAGAACCAATAGAAAAAATAGAAGTATTGTATCAAGGCGAAGTTGCAGAAATGGAAACACAAATGATAACCAGAGCAATTTTGAAAGGTGTGTTCGAACCAATTTTGAAGGAACGCGTTAATTACGTTAATGCAGAATTAGCGGCCGAGGGTCGCGGCGTAGACGTAGTAGAAAGCAAAATGGCCGGTGAGAAAAAACATAACCTAATTACGGTAAACATTTATGTTAAAACCCGCTTGTTCACTGTTAGCGGAACTGTTTTTGCTGCAGGCAATATTCGTATAACGGAAATTAATGGGTTTGAGTTTGACTTGACGCCGGCACCTTTTATGTTGGTGGCACGTAATCAAGATAAACCGGGTATGATTGGACAGATTGGTACTTTACTAGGTGCAGGACATGTAAATATAGCTACTATGCAGGTCAGCCGTAATCAAAAAGATGGCTGTGCCATGATGTTTATGACTATAGACAATGAAGTAAATAAGGAA
>JAAYAE010000308.1 GCA_012719555.1 Acholeplasmataceae bacterium
AGCATCGTGTTTTGTCCGCCGTACTCAGTGGCAAACGCAACGAACTTAATTGGAACGAAAGTCATGAGGATGTAGATTTCTATGATATGAAAGGCGTATTGGAAGGGCTTATGGAAAAATTGCAAGTTGCTGAGTACAAGCTTATTCCTACTACAGAGCCCTTCCTGCATCCGGGGAAAAGTTGCGCTATTGAGTGCGAAGGCTCAATTATAGGCTATTTTGGTGAAGTGCATCCTACAGTACAAGAAAACTTTGAACTAGGAGCAGTTGCCTATTTGTTGGAAATAGAAATAGAACCATTAGTAGCTTGGGCAACAAAAATACCACAGTATCAACGCTTACCTAAGTTCCCCAGTACTTCTCGTGATATTGCGGTAGTTATACCAACAGAAGTTTCTATGGCGGAGTTAGAAAAAGTTATTCGTGCTAATGGAGGAGAACTTTTGACTAACGTCAAAGTATTTGATCTTTATACCGGTAAGCAAGTTGCTGAAGGTTGTAAATCTATGGCCTTTAATTTGACTTTCCAAGATAATGAACGAACTTTGACGGATGCTGATATTGATGTGGTAATTAAAAATATAGTGAATGTTGTTAGTGAAACTTTCAAAGCAAAATTAAGAGACTAAAATTTAATAATTAAGCCCAGAAAAGATAAGCAATCTTTTCTGGGCTTTTTGCATATTCCTTTTAAAGTGTTATAATAATATTTCTAGTCACAAAAATTAAGGGTGGGAGATAAAGACGTGAATTTAATGATTATTGGATGTTTTTTCTATATATTGGGTATGTTAACTGTTTTTAGGCCAAAGCATAAGGAAATATGGGCGCACTACTTAGCACAAGCGGCAACTATAGTTGGTAGTGCTTGCGTTTTTGTTTCCGCGCTGGAATATATTTTGACAGATATGTCAGTTGTGGCTCCCATATTTGTTATGGGTAAATTCGTTTTTGCTATGGACGGCTGGAGTGCCGTATTTTTGGCTATTACGGGTTTGGGCGGGATGCTTACAGGCATCTATGGTATCGGCTATGGAGCTGCCTATAAGGGTAATCGTTTGCGTATGCTGTCAGCGTTGTTTACAACTTTTGTTTTCTCTATGGTTTTAGTTACTTTAGCTCAGGATGCTTTGGGTTTTTTGGTGGCATGGGAAATTATGGCATTAGTCTCTTTTCTTTTGGTCAATCATGAAGCAGAAAAGAAGGGTGTATGGCAGACAGCCTACCAATACCTAGTAATGACACATTTGGGAACAGCGTCGATTATGATTGCTTTTTTCGTAGTGGGTAGTGGGGCTAATAGTTTGGAATTTAGTTCTCTTTCAATAGAGAGCTTAGATATAGGGGCGCGCAATCTAGCCTTTTTAGCAGCCTTTATTGGGTTTGCACTCAAGGCAGGATTGGTTCCTTTACATGTATGGCTGCCCAATGCCCATCCGGCAGCCCCTAGTCATGTTTCGGCGTTAATGTCAGGTGTAATGCTGAATATGGCTTTATATGGTTTTGGCCGTTTTATTTTTAATTTTCTTGGCCCGGTAGAATTTTGGTGGGGCGTGTTAGTTTTTTCTTTAGCGTTAATTTCTGCTTTTATTGGGGCCTTGTATGCTCAAATGGCTACAGATATGAAACGTATTTTGGCTTATTCAAGTGTGGAAAATATGGGAATAGTTTTTGTAGGGATGGGAACAGGAATGTTGCTGTTAACTACAAATCATAAGGAACTTGCCATGCTGGGCTTTGTAGCGGCTATAGTCCATGCTTTTAATCATTCTATTATGAAGAGCTTGCTTTTCATGTCGGCAGGTTCTATTATGCACGGAACAGGCGGAGAAAAAAATATCGAAAAAATGGGTGGCTTAAGTAAATTCATGCCTCAAACGGCAGCCTTTACATTGGTTGGTGCCATGGCTTTGTCTGCCCTGCCGCTAACTAATGGGTTTGTAGGAGAATGGCTTACCTTTAAAAGTTTAGTGCAATTAGTAAATGCCGAAGCCGGCACAGGTTTTAGACTTTTGGCGGCTTTTGGGTTCCTTTTGTTAGGCTTGGCGGCAGCTTTGGCATTAGGAGCATTTGTGCGTTTCTACGGGGTAATTTTTTTGGGAAGACCGCGTATTAACGCAATTGAACACGCTCACGAGTCACCACTTAGCATGACTATTGCTATGGGGTTAAGTGCATTTTTAATCTTAGCAATGGGCATTTTTTGTGTTCCTGTGGTTGATTTGGCTGCTAAGGTTATAAATAATACCTTGGTGAATTTACCGGCCTTGAATAATACATTAATAATTACTTTTCCTACTGATACCGGCACAGGTAGTTATCCTCCATTGGCACTAGTAATTCTGCTTATAAT
>JAAYAE010000309.1 GCA_012719555.1 Acholeplasmataceae bacterium
AACGGAGGACAAGCCTTATGGCTAATATCAAGATGTGCTTTATCCTTGAAAACGGTGTCTATAGGGAAATTCTTTATTCGGAGATTTATTCACAAAAGGAACGTACTTCTCAATATGCAGACAGGTATTTTCTGCCGTATGACGGATATTTAATGGAGGTGCCATTTGAGGACTACCAAAAGGAGCTTCAGGAAAAAGAACGGCGCAAATACTTGCATAAGCAGGCTAAAAAACACGGTGAAACGTCCTATGATTCAATGGACACCGATGAGACGAACGGCGTTGAACTCATACGCGACATTTATACCGATGTTGAGCAGAGTGCAATAACCCGCATAATGATCGCTAAACTTCGGCAGGCGCTTAAGCAACTCACCGCAAATGAGATGGCCCTGATAGACGCCCTTTATTATCAGGAAATGATAACAATTAACGAAATCTATTTGTCAAAGTCAAGACAACCAAAAATTTGTTTTTCAAACGCACTGTTTTAATCCAACACTAATTTTACAAAATTAACTAGGCAATTATTGAAGCATGCGTGTGTTGTGTACGCCGTTGAATTTTTGCAAACTGAACAAACTTATCACACGGAAGGGGCTTTGAATAAAGATAACCTTGTAAATAATCGACTCCCCATAGGCGCATCATTTCCTCCTGCGTAGGTGTTTCTATACCTTCACAAACCACTTTTATCTGGCACTCATGGAAAGAAGAAATCATACTTTTAATAATTTTTCCTTTTTCTGTATGCTCAGCTAATTCCAAAATGTATTTATCTAAATTAACGACTCTGAATGTAAGAGAAATTAAATTAGTAACGCCAGAATAGCCTGTACCGTAATCATCAAGATGAAAGCAGAATCCTTCTAACTGCATTTGCCGCATTTGCTCTGCTAAGATAGCCGGCGATGTAATCGCCACTGTCTCTGTAATTTCGAAGTGAAGAGTACCTCTTTCCACATTTGCAAGCTCTGCTTCGTCTTCAATGGTATGAACAATAAACGGTTGAGAACACTCCGCAACAGATAGATTGACCGAAATGTGATCTATCCCCGCTTTGCGTATGTCATAGCTCCTCAAAAAATCCCAGACAATATTTCGTACACGATTGTCAATTTGCGATATAAGGCCGCTTTGTTCCGCTACCGGAATAAATTCAGCAGGCGAGATTGATCCCAGCACCGGATCTGTTAAACGGCATAGCGCCTCCGCGGCAAAAATTTCACCGGTTTCCATACTGACAATGGGCTGAAAGTAAACGGTAATGCCGTTCTTCGCCAACGCATCCACAATTGCCTCATGGACCTGATTCCAGCGAAAATACTGAGCTTTAAGCTGCTTATCAATAACAATTAATTCTTCTTTACCCATTTTCTTAACTTTGTGAAAAGCAAAGTTAATCATTCCTATAATCTCAGTGGGTGTCAAAAAATCGCTGCTTCTCAGTAGCGCTTTGGCCGCATCATAGATTACTTCATAATCATCGCTTCCCCATAAGCAGGGTATTTGATTAATATGTTTTTTAATTTCTTTTTCAGTAATTTTTGCCTCAATCAGTACCCCGAATTCATCTTCCGCGATACGAGCGACTTTGCCTCCCAATTCCTCCTTAAGCGCATCTGCCACATAACACAGCAGTCCATTTCTATAAGCATCACCATAAACTTCACTAATGCGATTAAGGCCACAAATTTTATACCCCAGCAGATAAAAGTTTTTCTGTCTGGAATAATACGTCCGAATTAAAGAGTTTAACGCGGAAGCATTATAGGCCTGCGTCAATGAATCTGTGATAGAGCCCGCCGAATGCAGCGCAATGTACATACTCATTAATGAAAGTGCGCCAGCTAAATCAACAACCAGGTATTGCGGATATATGTATTGGATACATATGGCGACTATTTGAAGTCCAATAAAGAACAAAATGGTACATTTTTTATACCGAGATATAAATTGGGATGCTCCTCCGACTATAAAAAAAACCAAAATAACATAGAAAGACGCCTCAATATAAAGAAAAGTAAAACCAGTCCCATGATAATATGTTCCATCCACCACATAAAATATCCAGTGCGTATATGTGGTAGTAAAAAGCATCAGCATGCCCGCTGCATAAGGAATGCCTATTAATAATCTCAAAAAGTGATGATAATGTTTTCCTACCAATTCGCTTGTGTAAGCAAACATTAAGATAGGAAGCGTATGTACAAAAAACAGATATGCCATATGAATGATTATCATTACTTGTTCGGGCACATGTCCATCCGTAAAGACCGTAACAATATTCAGGGCACTTTCAATCAACACAAAACAGCCAATTACTTCATAGAATTGATCTTGCCGGTCTTTCAATTTTGGGTTTACCCAAAAAAACAGCATAGTAATTATGGTAATAAGTAAAGCGCAAATATTGTAGTCAATGATATAGTGCATGTCGCCCTCCATTTGGAACGCAAAGTGATCCAATCGCCATGTTGAATTGTCAATTTTAAAATACAGGGACTTTATTTTAGAACGAAACGATGAGTCTTGGCAGGTGCCCAATATTGATATTTAGCAGTGACTCTATTAGAGATAATACCCCTATATAGAGAATATCGTTAAATACTTGAAAATATTTATATATAATTTGAAATAATTTATGTTTTTACGCTATTTATATTCTATTAGGCACGATTTATCTCTCTTGTATAGGCC
>JAAYAE010000310.1 GCA_012719555.1 Acholeplasmataceae bacterium
AAATAGTACGATATAAAACTAAGGAGTCAAACTGTGAAAAGAATCCTCGTCTTCAGCGCAACTTTAATTATCGGATTAGCTTTATTATTGTATCACAATATTGCACCGCGTGGCACGACCATTGTTTTTCCGACAAATAAAACTACTATATCAATAGTAACTGTTCCTTTGGATAGTCGTCCTCCCTGTACTGATTTTACCGCTGAACTTGGCCACTTAGCAGGGTTCAACGTTATTTTACCCCCTGATCACCTTTTGGACAAGTATGAAATTCCAGCTCAAGAACAGGCTGTAGCTCAATGGTTAAAATGTAATCTGCCCCAAAATCAAGGAGCCATTATTGCTATTGATTTATTGGCTCATGGCGGCCTGCTAAACTCGCGGCTGCAACCATTACCTGACCCCAAAGCAAGTAGTATATTAACCTTTCTAAAAAAATTGAAAGAAGATAATGTTAATAAGTTTATCTACGTTTATTCTATTATTCCTCGTTTATTGGTAAGTGATCAAATTCTTCCCGACAGTTGGTATCAATGGCATTTGATGCGTTGGGCAATACTTATGGACAAAAAAATACAAGGTACAGATTATGACCAAGTGCAATATAAGGAATTGCAGGAAGAGATACCTGCAGAAATAAAGTGGAAATATATTAAGCTCTATAGGGAAAATGCTAACTTTAATAAAAAGCTCACTAACTTAGCTGCTAAAGAAAACTTCACCGATTTAGTTATAGGACAAGATGATGCCCAACCTTTTGGACTGCCTAATCATAATCGCTTAAATATTGAAAAATATATAGAAACCCTACCGAAAAAAAACAGCTTTCACGTTACTCAGGGTGCAGATGAATTAGGCTCCTTAGCCATAGCAAGAGTATTTAGTAAAAATAGTAATTACAAACCAAAAGTATATGTGGAATATGGCACAAAGTCAACCTCTGAAATGGTTCTCCCCTTTGTTCCTCTTACTTTGCAAGATATTGTAGCTGATAAAGTTAAATTAGTAAATGGCTCTCTGGTAACAAATAAAGACTCTGCGGATTTCATTCTTTTTGTCCATTGTGGAAACAACAATCATTTGGACTACAGTGCTATAGCTGATAAAGTTAAAAGCCTTATGCTGGAAAAACCCTTGGCATTGGTTGATTTAACCATGAACTTTGAAGGAGCAGAAGCCCTTTTACCTCATCTAATTGCCAACAATACACCTTTAACCCAACTTACTGCTTATGCAGGTTGGAATACCGCCAGTAATTCCATAGGAACAGCTCTAGCACAGGCGACTATTTTTACCGGGCGTATAAAAACCTTGCCTGCAGAAAGTTTGCCTTCATTATATGCAGAAAACTTAAAATTTAATTGTACCCGCTTTTTAGATGATTGGGCTTACCAAAAGTTAATTCGCCATAAAATAAGCTTTTTTTCTGACTACAATGGTATATACATAAACTCCACAACACCCTATACAAGTTTAGTAGAAGGTTACATTAATAGAGAGTTAACCATTTATAATAGTTTACTATTAACCACTAACTTGAGACGTTTTCCTTTTTATAAAGACGCCAATTCCCTGTACTATTTGCAAAATATAACCTTTCAAGCCACATTACCTTGGGAACGTACCTTTGAAATTCGCTTAAATATTATGCCCACCTTTGGGAAATTAAGTTTGACAAACAACTGACCAGCCTTTATAATAAATGAGTGCATTAACGGGGCGTAGCGCAGTTTGGTAGCGCGCTTGGTTCGGGACTAAGAGGCCGCAGGTTCGAATCCTGTCGCCCCGACCATTAAGACCATAAGGCTCTCGGATTTCCGAGGGCCTTTTTTCGACCTAAAAAAGTAATTCTATCGTCCGTGCCTGATTAAACTAGTATGTATTATATTTTAAATTAAAAGGGAAGCGATTAGAAATGGTATTTAAAAAAAGAATTGTTGGTATTGTCGGTCTTGGCCATGTAGGAGCTCATGTAGCTTATTCACTTGGAATTCAAGGATTTGCAGATGAAATACTTCTTTGCGATAAAAATCAAGCCAAACTAATAAGTGAACGTCAAGATTTAATGGATGCGGTGAAATTCATGCCTCACCATGTTAGTTACCGTATTGCTACTTATGAAGAATTAAGTGAGTGTGATATTATTGTTAATAGCATTGGTGATATTGCTCTGTGTGCAACCGGTAATCGCGATGACGAAATGAACTTCACTGTAGCACAAGTTAAAAATTATATTCCTAAGATTAAAGCCGGTGGGTTCAACGGTTATTATGTGAACATCACTAATCCCTGCGATGTAATTACTAATCTTATTGCTAAATTAAGCGGTCTGCCAAAGGGGCATGTTATGGGTACCGGTACCGGACTAGACACCTCACGGCTTGTTTCCGCAATTGCGCAACAAACAGGTATTGATCATAAATCTATTACCGCTTATATGATGGGTGAACATGGTGCCGCACAAATGGTCCCATGGTCACTAATTAACTTTGGTGGCAAACCTTTAGCTGAACTTGAAAAAAATCCAAAATTTAATTTTGATAAAGCTGAAATTCGGGAACGAACTATTAATGGCGGCTGGGTTACTTACAGTGGTAAGCATTGTACTGAATATGGCATATGTTCTGTTGCTGCTTTGATGGTCAATACGATTTATCATGATGAGAAACGTATTATGGCAAGCAGTGTACAACTCACCGGAGAATATGGCGAACAAGGAATATTCGCTGGTTGCCCTGCTCTTATTGGTGGCAACGGTGTAGAAGAAGTAATAGAATATAATCTTCCCCCTGAAGAACTAAAAGAATTCAAAGCATGTTGTGAAAAAATTCGTTTAAACATTGCGAAAGCGGAAAAAATTCCCCAAGCATAATAATTTGTAGTTCTTAATCTAAACTAAAAAAGCAGTTCACTTATAAAAAAGTGAACTGCTTTTATTTGTTTTATGCTCTTTCAATATATTCCCCACTACGAGTATCAATTCTAAGTACATCACCTTCGTTAATGAATAGCGGCACTTTTACTACATAGCCCGTGTCTAATTTAGCATTTTTACTACCACCGGTAGCGGTATCACCACGAATACCGGGATCTGTCTCGATAACAGTTAGTTCGACAGTATTAGGCAAATCAATACCTAAAATAC
>JAAYAE010000311.1 GCA_012719555.1 Acholeplasmataceae bacterium
ATCAATTGAAATTGTATTTTGTAACAATTTTTTCTCTACCGGTTATTTGATCCTGATAATATTCGTAACAACATATTCCTAAATATGAACCGGACATATTAATCACATTATCGTAACCCAAATTTTGCAACGCCATAACCGCATTATAGCTCCGTTGCCCTGAGCGACAGTGTAAATATACCGGTTGATCGCGAGGAATTTCATCAACCCTTCCTCTTAATTCACTAAGTGGTATATTAACTGCGTTAGTAAGATGTCCATTGGCAAATTCATTTTTCTCTCTAACGTCAATAATATATGCATTATTTTCTACTAGCTCTCTGGTTTTTGCCACCGTAATCTGTTTGAATCTGCCATATAAAAGATTAAGACCTACAAGTGCCGCATAATTTACCACATCTTTTGCTGTGCCAAACAAAGGTGCATAACAAAGTTCAAGCTCTTTTAAATCTTCAAGTGTTCCTTCCATGGTAATCATTGCCGCAATAACGTCAATGCGCTTATCTACATTACCCTTGCCTATAGCCTGAGCACCAAGTATTTTCCCGGTCGGATACTCATATACCAATTTAAAATGCATAGGATTATTTTTTGGCATAAGGCTAACCTTGTCGCCTGGAATTATATAGACAAAATCACAATCTATACCGGCTGCCTTTGCCGCTTTTTCACTTAACCCGGTACAAGCCGCACCCAAATCAAATATCTGAACTACTGATGACCCAATAACACCTTTATTATTGTGTGGTATTCCATAAATATGGTCAGCAACTGCCCTTGCTTGTCTTTGTGCCGGTCCGGCCAGTGCAAGTCTTGAGGGTTTATGTGTTAATTTATTGTATACTTCTATAGCGTCACCTA
The DNA here is from genome assembly GCA_012719555.1 of Acholeplasmataceae bacterium. GTDB lineage: Bacteria > Bacillota > Negativicutes > Acidaminococcales > Acidaminococcaceae > JAAYAE01. The sequence goes on from JAAYAE010000311.1 coordinate 862, forward strand.
CCGCATAAATATCTTTGTCATTGGTAAGATAATTATGGTCAACTTTTATGGCACCTGTAATACCAACTTCTAGTCCTGCCGCTTTTGCAAGGCTTGTTTCCGGTGCAACTCCAATTGCCATTACTACCGCTCCTGCCGCTACTTTTCTGCCTGATTGTAATTCCACAAAGCCTGCTTCGATTTTTTTAACTCCATCACTAAGTATAAGTGTTACCCCTTTATCCATCATTTCTTTATGCAGTATTTGTGCCATATCATAGTCAAAGGGAGCCATTATCTGATCAAGGGCCTCTATAACGCTAACATTTTTCCCGGCAAGGCGCAGATTTTCGGCTACCTCTACACCAATGAAACCACCTCCAACTACAGCAACATCGTCAATCTTGTTATCAACAATGTAATTATTAAGTTTCTTGATATCTACTACATTTCTTACTGAAAAAACATTTGCACCGGTTATACCTTCAATGCTTTTGGGCAAAATTGCGTTAGCTCCCGGAGAAAGAATAAGTTTGTCGTAGTCTTCTTCGTATTCTTTATCTGTCAATAAATTTTTAACCAAAATACTTTTTTCTTTTCTGTTTATTTTTACAACTTCGCTATTAACCCTAGCCTCAATATCATATTGTGCTTTAAACCGCTTGGGGTCCATCATAATCAATTTATCACTATTATCAACAATACCACTTAGATAAAATGGCAATGAACAATTAGAGAACGATACATCCGGTCCCTTCTCAAACATTATAACCTCCGCTGAGGCGTCTATCCGTCTTACTCTAGCAGCAACCGAAGCTCCGCCTGCTACCCCTCCTATTATAAGAATCCTTTTGTTCACAACAATCACTCCTCTTTTTATTTTACGATTAATTTAACTAAACCTATTGAGACTTGATATTATTTTGCAGAACAGCAATTACATTTTTTTAAACTTCGACGTTGTTCCCATATATCCCTGCTTCAAATAGAAGTTAAGCTAAATATACCAAACCCCAAAATTATAAATCCCGAAATTTCATTTACTAATTTCAACCGCTTCTGACTAAAATTGTGACGTAACACACTCACTATTCCGCTTAAACTTAGCCACCAAAGCATGGAACCAATAAATACCCCACCCACTAAGCAAGATGCTGATATATAATTTACGCCTTTCATGCCTACTCCCAGTCCCGTAAAAATAGCAGCAAAAGACAAAATTGTTAGAGGATTAGTAATAGTTAAAAGCAGTGTAGAAACATAAGCCTTTAGAAGCCCTTCATTTTTTGCCTTTTCCGTTACCTGTCCGGTACTTGTACTTGGCCTAGCTTTAAATGTTTTATACCCTATGTATAGCAAAAACAACCCTCCAACAAAGCGAAGGTAAGTTTGATAATCTAATAAAAGAACCGCTACTGCCGAAACCCCAAATACAGCAATAAAACCATAGACAGCATCAGCAGTAGCTGCACCCAACCCTGATATTAACCCGCTTAACATTCCATGAGCTAATGTGCGCCTGATACAAAGGACACCAATAGGTCCTACTGGTGCGGCAATAGAAAAACCTAACACTACCCCTTGGATAAAAAAGTTCATTTTCTAACTCCTTTCTAAATCTAAAGGCAATATTGGTGTCTCCTTTACTGTTGAAAGAATTACCATAGTTCTGGTTTTTATACCGGGGAAGGCTTTTAACTCTTTACTAATCAATCTTTCTAAATCTTTTGTACTATTGCAACGAGCTTTAAGAATATAATCTACATCTCCTGCCACATGATAACATTCTAGAATTTCAGGCAATTCTTCAACTTTTTTTAATATATTCAGACGTTGTTCAGGATCCTCTATTATGACAGATATCAAGGCTGCCAGCCCACAACCGATAGAGTCAGGATTAATTATTGCCGAATAACCCTTAATAACTCCTGCTTCCTCAAGCTTATGCACTCTGTCAGCCGCAGAGGGTGCAGATAAATTTAGCAATTCTCCTAACTCAGCCCAAGTTGAGCGTCCTTTTTTCATAAGTTGACCTATAACCTTTAAATCATTATTATCCATTGCCCGTCACCTTTCATTCATAATATTTATATACATTATACATTTTATTACAATGTAAGTAAAGTTTTTATTCCACATAAAACATAATTTGATAGTTCTTTTACTTTATAAATCAGCACCACCCGTCTAACGGGTGGTTTGCTATGAGGCTATAAGCCTCTAATCCCGGCTAGCGTCTAAAGGCGCTA
>JAAYAE010000029.1 GCA_012719555.1 Acholeplasmataceae bacterium
GATAAAAAAAAAGAATTGTTACAGAAGAACGGGTAAATCTAGCAAGAGATTTGCATGACGATTTGTGTCAAGTTCTTAGCTATATAAATGTGCAGTCGCAAGCCTGCATAAAATTTATCGTTGATAAAAAGCTGGAACAGACTATTTCGACTTTAAATCAGCTTGTTGTTGCAAATCAGAGAGCCTATGATCATGTCCGTAGCTATATTTCAAGTGTAGGAACAGGTGAGGTTGAAGATGGGCTATTAGAAGCCTTGCAAAACTATGTTAGGGTTGTTCATATTGAGTATGGGCTAGAAGTTGAGACTGATTTTGCTATAGAAAGTAATCCACAAATTGAAACATGTAAGTCCCTACAAATACTGCGAATTGTGCAGGAAGCCTTTGCAAATATTTACAATCATGCAGGAGCAACTCATGTCAGATTTTCTATGGAGGAGGAAATGCGTTGCATCAAATTCATAATATGTGATGACGGTAAGGGCTTTGACCTTACTTCTGCGTCCTTTGTAACAGGGTTTGGCATTATGAATATGCATAATCGTGCTAAAAAAATTGGTGGTAAATTTAAAATTATTTCAGCACCGGGGTTAGGAACAAAAGTTATAGTAGAAATGCCGATAAAGGAGTGCAAAGTTACATGAAACTATTACTTGTCGATGATAATTGCTTCTTTCGTGACGGTTTGGTGAACCTTTTGTCTGCCTACAATGTAAAAATTGCCGGCACAGCAGGTAACGGATTAGAAGCTTTGCAAAAAATGCGGAGCTTAAATGTTGACGTTATATTAATGGATATTTATATGCCCTGTTGTAATGGGTTGGAGGCTACGAAACTAATTAAAAAGGAATTCCCCAAGGTAAAAATAGTAATGTTAACGGTATCAGAAGAAGATGAAAATTTATTTACAGCTATTCGTAATGGTGCGTGCGGATACCTGTTAAAAAATTTTCAAGCAGAAAAATTATTGAAAATGCTTTCTGATCTTGAACAGGGGGAACCTCCATTGGCACCTGGTATGGCTATGAAAATAATACGTGAATTTGCCGGTCATTCAGAAATGGGAGAAAATGTCTTGACAGAGAAAAAGGATCCCATAGGTATTTTGACGAAAAGACAAGAGACTATTTTATTTCTTGTTGCCACTGGCAATACATATCGGCAAATAGCGGAAAAGCTTTATTTTAGTGAAAGAACGATTAAATATGAAATAAAAGGTATATTAGATAAATTGCAGCTTCATAATAGAGCAGAAGCTGTTGCCTATGCAAAAAGCATAGGACTAGTTTATAAAAAACAAGCTGAATAGTAATCGCAAGAGAAAAATTGCACTTTTTAGAATATAATTGCCCTTTCTTGGAAATAATTTGCTGTAAACTTATATTAGGGGTAAAAAACTTAGGGGGGATAACAGCAGCATGTTTAATAACAAACCGCTAATTAGCGTTATTGTGCCTATACATAACGGAGAGAAATGGCTGCTGCCAACGTTGCGCAGCATAAGCGCACAAACTTTTATGGATTTTGAAATATTGCTTATAGATGATGGTTCTATTGATAACAGCGCAAAAATTTGTAAAAGTTTTTTGGAACAGGAAAGTCGTGCTAAGTACTTTTACAAAAAAAATGGTGGAATTAGTTCTGCAAGAAATTTAGGATTGAGAGAGGCACAGGGAACGTTTGTGTGTTTTTTTAATTGCGATGATATTCTTGCGCCTGATGTACTAAGCTTCTTATTTGCTATGCCACAGATTCACAAAGGGGATGTTGTCTCTTGTGCCCACTTTAATCGATTACATCTAAGAAAATTGTCAAGGCAGAGAAAATAGTGGTACTAATATAAAATTCAAATATATTATTTATGGTTTCAAAACAAGAAAACAGATGTGATGGTGAAAAAAGATTTTTATTTTAAAAAGTACTTTTGTGCTAAAATAATATAAACAAATGGAAGTGAAAACCATTGTAA
>JAAYAE010000312.1 GCA_012719555.1 Acholeplasmataceae bacterium
AACTGTACAAAAACGTACGCATTTGCTTTTGAAAATGCGTACTTTTGTAATCTTATTTTATCTTAAAAAAGAGTGTTTTCAGGTTTTTTGTTGAAGCTTCCATAAGCCGGCTAGCCGCAGTGCCTCTCAGCTTGGCAGCATTTTCCGCTACCAATTCCGTATAGGTAGGTTTGTTCCTTTTTCCTCTAAAAGGCATGGGAGTGAGATATGGGGAATCAGTTTCAAAAAGTATTCTGTCTTCAGGTACGTAACTCAAAACATCTCTAACCTTATGCGCATTAGTAAATGTTGAACTGCCACCAAAGCCAAAATACCAGCCCATTTTCAAAAGTTCTTTTGCCATTTCCACTGAACCTGAATAGCAATGAAATACTCCCACTAAATCCCGAGCCTCTTGTTGCAAAATTTTTAAAATATCACCATGTGCTTCACGGTCGTGTACAATAAGCGGCAATCCGGTTTCCCTGGCTATGTGAATTTGCTGAATAAAACGCTGTCGTTGCAAAGAATGAGGTGCATCCTCGTCATTATAATAATCAAGGCCAACTTCACCAATAGCTACTACCTTATCATTACTGCACCACTTTTTAAGCAACTCTAAATCCTCATCTACCATTCGAGATATTTCTTCAGGATGCCAACCCACAGCGGCGTAAACAAAAGGATAATTTGCCGCAAACTCCATAGCCTTAAGGGAAGTTATCCGATCGCAGCCAGGATTAATCATACCAGACAAATTCTCTTCAATTTCCTTAAAGACCTCGTTGCGGTCTACATCAAAATACTCGGAATCCATATGAGCATGGGAATCAAAAAGCGGTAATCTTGCCATATTATTTCACCTTACTGCCGGAAACAATACCCGGTGCTTCTGCCAAAACCAAATGGCCTTCACCGTCAGAAGCAGCCAAAAGCATCCCCCTAGACTCAATGCCTCTTAGTTTGACAGGTTTAAGATTAGCAATTACAATAGCATTTTTTCCAATTAAGGCTGTTTCCGTATAATATTCTGCTATACCTGAAACTATTGTGCGTTCTTCATTACCGATTTGTACTGTTAATTTCATGAGTTTATCCGTTTTAGGCACACGCTCTGCTGATATAATTGTGCCAACTCGAAGATCAAGTTTAGTAAAATCATCTATGCCAATTTCAGCAACGCCTAGTAATGGAGCTTTCTTAGTTTGAACCTGAGCTGGTTTTGCCATAGCTGTTTTTTTCGTATCGGCTACAACTGCCACGCCCTCTTCATTAATCTCAATACGTGGGAATAAGGGGTCACCTTTTTTTACTTTTGTACCATCCGGTATCATTCCCCAGGTTACATCAGATAACAAGTATTCCTGTGGTTCTTCAAGACCTAGTTGAGCAAAAATTTTAGGGGAAGTGTGCGGCATGAAAGGATAAATTAAAATAGCGGTAATCCTGAGTATCTCAGCCAAATTATACATAACTGCCTGAAGTCGTACAGCTTGCTCCGGATCCTTTGCCAAAAGCCACGGGGCTGTATCATCAATATACTTATTGCCGCCGCTAATAAATTGCCATACTAATTTAATAGCTACGTTAATTTCCATATTATCCATAGCAGCTTTGTAGGCAGCTACGGTTGCTAAAATCATTGCCCTAGAAGCTTCATCATAATGTTCATTAACTACACTCTTATGCACAATACCGTCATGGTATTTCTCTATCATACTAACAGTACGATGAAGCAAATTCCCCAAATCATTTGCTAAATCAGCATTAATTCTGCTAATCAACGCATCTCTGGAAAAATTACCATCACTTCCCAAATTGATTTCGCGCAACAAGAAATAGCGGATAGCATCGGGGCCAAATTCTTCAATAAGCCCTATAGGATCTACTACGTTACCCTTAGATTTGGACATCTTGTCGCCTTCAACAACTAACCACCCATGACCATAAACTTTCTTAGGTAAAGGTTCCCCCATAGCCATTAACATAATTGGCCAGATTATAGAATGAAACCGCACGATTTCCTTACCAACTAAATGCACATCGCAAGGCCAAAACTTGTTAAATTTTTCATTATCAGTTCCATAACCAATACCGGTAAAATAATTCAATAAAGCATCAAACCACACATATACTACATGTTTCTTATCAAAAGGAACGGGAATACCCCAATCAAAAGTAGTCCTAGTAATACAAAGATCTTCCAACCCGGTATTAATAAAATTAATCATTTCATTGCGACGGGAAACCGGTTGAATAAAATCAGGGTTATCCATAATGTATTTTAAAATACGGTCAGAGTACTTAGAAAGTTTGAAAAAATAACTTTCTTCTTGCATATTTTCTACCGGACGTCCACAATCAGGACAATTACCATTTATTAATTGATGCTCTGTCCAATATGATTCACAGGGAACGCAGTATTTACCTTCATAATTTTTCTTGTAAATATCCCCTTGGTCAAAAATCTTCTGCATTACATCCTGCACAACTTTTTGATGTCTAGCTTCGCTGGTACGTACGAAGTCATCATTGCTTATACCCAACATTTCCCACAAACGCTTGAAGTTGGCAACAATACCGTCAACATATTGAATAGGTGTAAGTCCCTTTTCCTCTGCTTTACGCTGAATCTTTTGTCCGTGCTCGTCACTACCCGTTAAAAACATTACTTCGTAGCCATCGGCTCTCTTGTAACGTGCAATGGCGTCAGCGACTGTAGTGCAATAAGCATGCCCAATATGCAGATTGTCACTAGGATAATAAATTGGAGTTGTGATGTAAAAACATGGTTTTGTCATTTATGTTCCCCTTCTTCTTTTTCTTCTGAAATTAATTTATTGTATAATTCCCTTTTAGGAATCTTATATTCTTTAGCAACGGCCACGAGGGATTCCTTTTTCTCAATCCCCTGGGCCATAAGCATTCGAACCTTATCCAAAGGATTACCTGCAGGCAGTGCCTCTGACTGTTTTTCACCTGCTCCTAGAATAATTACAAATTCTCCCCTAGGTTCCTTTTCCAGTAAATGCTCTAATGCCTCAGTAACATTACCGCGAAAAAAGTCTTCGTGCACTTTAGTTAATTCTCTAGCCAAAACTATGGGTCTATCACCCCAAGCCGCTAGAATATCTTGTAAAACTTCTTTTATCCTATGGGGTGCTTCATAAAAAATAACCGTGCCCGGCACATTTTTCCATTCTAAAAGTTGCAAGCGTCTATTTTTTTTACTTTTAGGCAAAAATCCGCCAAAAAAAAATGTTGATGAAGGCAACCCTGAAGCTACTAAGCCGGACAAAGCAGCATTTGCTCCCGGTACAGGAACTACTGCAATGTTTTCTGCAATAGCTTGCTGCACTAAAAGCTCTCCCGGATCAGCTATACCAGGGAATCCGGCATCACTAACAAGTGCAATATTTTCCCCCGCCAATAAGCGTTCTATCAAAAAAGGGCCTTGTTTTTCTTTATTATGCTCATGGTAACTGATCAAATGCCCGTGTAAATCAAAATGCGTCATTAATTGGCGTGTATGTCTAGTGTCTTCCGCAGCAATTATATCAGCTTCCCTCAGCATCCGCAAAGCTCGCGGCGTTAAATCTTCTAAATTACCAATAGGCGTAGCACACAAATAAAGTGTACCTTTACTTTCTGCCATACTATTTTTCCTCCTGGTCCATACCATAATAGGTCAACGTCTGCTTACTATGGGTTCCATCTTTATTATACATAATAAGGGGTGGCAGGACTTTCAACCCAGGTGATCCCCCTTTTACGAATTCCGCTAAAAAAATCCAAGCAGGTTTTTCCACAAAAGAATGTACCCATTGCAGTTTCTTAAGCTCCAAACCATACTTTTCTCCTAAACTAACCGCTTCTGTAAAACGTTCAGGCAGTTGTACCAAGGCAAACCTGCCTCGATACTTAACCATAAGTGCTGCTACTTGGAAAAAATCTTCCAAGGCAGCGGTTACCTCGTGACAAGCAGTCGTACCTATTAGGCGTTTCTTACCCCCAATACGATAAGGCGGATTGGCTACTACCAAATCAAAATACTCTGACTCATACTTACCTTTTAAATCGCGCAAATCAGCCTCTACCGCTTCTACACGTCCCACAAGTCCATTGTCAACAATACTTTGTTGAAAAAGATCAACAACATGGCTGTTACAATCAACTCCTACTACATATCCTGCTCCCCGAGCAGAAAGCAGCAGGCTGATTGCACCTGTACCACTGCCTAACTCTAAAACTTTGGCAGCCGTTACTACATGTGGAAAAGCAGCCAAAAAAACAGCGTCTGTAGTAAAACAAAATTCTTTACTATCTTGCCATATTAAATACTCACAACCTGGCAAAGAATCTCGCCTTTTAGTACCATTCATTCTTATTTTTCCACCTTAGAAGCCTCTATCATCTCATCCCAGCCAACAGTAATCGTATTATCCGGGGCAAGTTCTACAGAAGCCGTCTTTTCGCTACGATTAATTCCCATAACCCTTCCCTCACCGGGTGGTGTTATTACCATCATTCCCGGTTTTGGCACTAATTGCCGCTCTTTACCATGGGCACAACCACAGCCCTTTTTCTTGTCACAATACAAATAGTTTTCATATTTTAAGCAACATAATAAACGACCACAAATACCTGAAATCTTGGTAGGATTCAAAGATAAATTTTGATCTTTCGCCATACGTATAGATACCGGCTCGAAATCACCTAAAAAAGTAGAACAACACAGGGGTCTTCCACAGCAGCCAATACCGCCTAACATTTTGGCTTCATCGCGAACACCAATTTGTCTTAGCTCAATGCGTGTGCGGAATACTGCCGCTAAATCTTTAACTAATTCTCTAAAATCAATACGGCCTTCTGCCGTAAAATAGAAAATTATTTTGCTAACATCGAAGGTATATTCCACTTCAACTAGATTCATTTCCAAATTATGCGCTTTGATTTTCTTGGAACAAATATTGAAAGCATCCTTCTCTTTAAGATGATTCTCTTCTACCTTAACAGCATCGGCATCGGTGGCCTTTCGGATTACAGGTTTTAACGGTGAAACCAAATCTGCATCTTCCACCTCTTTACGATTTGTTACTACCTCGCCATATTCTACACCTCTAGCTGTTTCCACTATTGCATAATCATCTTTTTTTACTTCTGTATTTACCGGATCAAAATAATAAATCTTTCCGGCTTTTTTAAATCTAACACCTACAACTGTTGCCACATTAATCCTCCTTCCGAAGCTCATTGATACGTAAAATCAAGGCCTCTAATACCGCTTTACTACCTGTTTTAGCGGCAATACCTCTATAACTATCACCGACAATTTTTACCAATTTTTCTATATTTTTATTACTCCAATTACCAAAACAATCGTCTATTCGTATCAGCAAATCTTCATTAAAAAAGCTTCCGTCAATATGCTCTTTACTAAATAAACCATCTCGCAAAATAAGGAGCATCATTTCCAAAAACAACAAGCCTTCCGGCATACTTATTTTTTCTAGCCAAGCTAAATCATTAATAAACTGCATAACCTGTGATTCTCTGCTATGTTCCAAAACATACATAGCTCTTTCTCTCCACATTAGTGCATCAAATGAGTTTAATTCCAAGGCTTTGCCAGGAGAACCGGAAGCTAGGTTAGCTAAAATATCAGCGTTTTCCACCTGTTTTTCAGCTAAAATCTCTGTTACCTCAGCAGCCGCTAATCCATCAAATCTCCTACTAATAACACGGGATAAAATTGTAGGTAATAAACGATTAACATCAGTAGCAATAAGAATAAACAGCCAAAAATCCGGAGGTTCTTCCAATAATTTTAATAAACTATTAGCCGCGGCTGCCTTCATGAAATCCGCACCATCAATTATACAAACTTTATGAGTTGAAAGGGTAGGAGCATAAGATGCTTGTCGACTCATTTCTTTAATCTGTTCAATAAGTATTTCTTTCCCTGGTGCCAATTGGGCCACTTTGATAAAATCCGGATGCGTCCCCGCCTTAAAAGCTCTGCAAGATGGGCAATCATCTTCTATCTCCGGGTCTTTCTGACACAAAAAGCTCTTGGCAAACTGCTCTGCTAAATACCGTTTCCCAACTCCGGCCGGTCCATAAAACAAAAGCGCGGGAGTAGCTCTTTCCCCTTGTAAAAACTGACTAAGTACAGCCTTATTTTGCTCATGTCCTCGTACTTTTGGCCACATATTTTTTCCTTTTCCTTCATTATGTATAGTATGCAAAATTAAACAACTTTGGTCTATAGCATATTATTTTAAAAGCAACTTTTTTACTTGCGTAATAATATCCATAGTAACGTCATCTAATTCTTGTAAAGCATTGATAACCTTTATGCGTTCTTGCTCTTCTTGGGCAAGTTGCATAAACCCAGCACGCACTTTCTGTTGGAAATCTAATCCCTCTAATTCAAAACGATCTTGTATTCCTCGTTTTTGGCGCCTAGCAACTAAAAGTTCTGGAAGTCCATCCAAAATAAAGGTTACATCCGGTTTTAGTCCTTTAGTAGCAAAAGCATCCATAAGACGTAGAACCTTTAAATCCATTCCGCGTGTAATTCCCTGATAGACAAAAGTGGAATCACTAAACCTATCACACAAGACGATTTTACCAGCCAGTAGAGCCGGAGCAATAACTTTTTCTACATGTTCAGCTCTAGCTGCCAAATATAATAATGTCTCTGCTTCCGCTTTAATCGGTAAACAAGGATCCAAAACAATTTGTCTGATTTTCTCTGCTGACTTAGTTCCACCCGGTTCTCTTGTACAAACAATATTATAGTTTAGTTGCTCAAGCCATTTTGCTACGCGCTCTATTTGCGTTGTTTTACCGCTGCCATCAGGGCCCTCAAATGTTATAAACAAGCTTTTTTTCATTTTTTCACCACTTGTATTCTTTCCAAGCTACTATCTCGTGGCCCGCTTACCGGTATTCCTGCCGCTTTAAGCTCTTGACAATAGGAGATAATTTCTTCTGTTATTTCTTCTCCCGGTACCACAACCGGTATACCAGGGGGGTAAAAGCTGATTTGTTCTGCAGAAATTTCTCCTGCAGCTTCTGCAAACAGGCATTCTTTTTTGAAAGCGTAAAAAGCTACACGAGGCAATAAAACTTGGCGAGGCAAGGGTAAAATACTATTTTCCAGCTTATTTACCTCTCGATGCAAGGCCCCTAACATCATAAACGTTAGGACTATTTTACCTATTACATCATCTATTTCTTGGTTATCATCAGCATAAGTCAGCAAGAACAAAAGATTATCTCTATCAACCAATTCCACAGCAATACCTGCGCGTCTTAATTCTTCTCCTGCATAAACACCACTAAAACCCAGTTCACGCACATTTACTGTTACTTTCGTAGTATCTAGACCAACAACGCCACCTTGACCAATAATGCTTTGTTTTAAAACTTTAAGCTGAGGGATTTTCTCTAAAGCAATCCGTAATTTATCGGCAACTTTTACTGCCCGTTCCACTAAGACTTTCCCCTCTGTAGCCATTTGACTACGGGCACAATCTAAAGAGGCCAGGAGTAAATAATTTGGGCTGGTAGTAGTAAGCAAACTCATAGCTGCTGCCACTTGTTGCCGCTCTACCCGCTTACCCCTAATATGTAACATGGAGCACTGTGTCAACGCTCCCAAAAGTTTATGCGTACTTTGTGCAACTACATCAGCCCCACACTGCAAAGCTGAAGGCGGTAACAGTGGTGAAAAGCCCAAATGAGCCCCGTGGGCCTCATCTACTAGCAGTAGTGCCCCGTGTTCATGGGCTACTTTAGCAATGGCCGGTAAATCAGCAACCATTCCGTAATAATTGGGACTAGTAATAAGTACCGCTGCAATATATGTTTGTGCTATTAGCATCTTTTCAATATCTTCAACTGTAACCTGTAAACTAAGAGACCACGCTTCACTATAAGCAGGTAAAACGTACACTGGCCGCAATCCGCCTAAAATCAATCCTCCTATAACCGAACGATGGGTATTACGGGGCACTAAAATTTTATCACCGGGAACTAACGTTCCTATGAGCATAGCATGAATGGCACCCGTAGTACCATTGGGAGCAAAGAATGTAGCGTCAGCACCATAAAGCTTGGCAGCAAGCTCCTGTGCCTCTTGCAGGCACCCTTGTGGATTATGAAGATCGTCTAGTTCTGACATTAAAGAAACATCACTGGTCAACGCCGTATCTCCCATTAGCGCCGATAAAGTCTCATCGGCACCACGGCCCCCTTTATGCCCGGGGGTATGAAAAGGATATACGTGAGCTTTTCTATATTTTTCTATTGCCTCACATAAAGGTTTATAATTATCCAATACTATTCCTCCACTTGCATACACTACTCCAGTTTATCTATATATTTTAGCACATATTGTGGTTTTGTCACAACAAAAACCCCAAGATATTATCTTGGGGTTACAGCATTTTTACTACACAACAACTCTTATTCTAATTTTGGTTTTATTTGCGAATATTACGTCCTCAATTTATTATTTTCCTACAGTAAAAACCTGCACTATTAATTAACCGGCCACTTAGGTGCTCTTCCCTCCAACACGTCAACTATCTGCTGCGCAGTGCTCAAGCTCGTTCGTTTCATGGCGTCAACTGTAAGTCCTGCAGAATGTGGTGTAACCACAACATTATTCATTTTAAGCAAAGGATTATCAATGTCTGGTGGTTCAGAATCAAAAACATCTGTAGCAGCAGCCCTAAGCAGATTATCTTGTAAGGCCTTTATAAAATCAGCTTCAATAACAATATCTCCTCTGGCAATATTTATAAAGCATGCACTCTTTTTCATGTTTTTAAAATCATTATAGGTGAAGCTATATTTGGTTTCAGGCGTAGACGGCATTGCCAAAACTAAAAAATCAGCTTGTTTAAGCATTTCTTCTTTTCCTATTGCCACAAAAGTATTACCTTCGCTTACTGTTCCCGGCACAAGGTGCCTGGAATAACCCAAAACTTTCATGCCAAAACCTTTGGCCGCTATTTCTGCCAAAGCACTGCCAATATGTCCACAACCCATAATTCCAAGGACTTTACCCCTTAGCTCCGTAAAATCTTTGATATCATTTCTAACACCAAAATTTCCTTTTCTAAATTGGACAGCAACCTCTTCATATCTTCTAGCACAAGCCATTATAAGAAACATAGCATGTTCTGCCACGGATATAAAGTTGCCGTCCGGTACATACACAACTTGTATTTTTTTCTCCGTGGCATGTGCTACATCTATACTGTCATATCCTACCCCGTGTTTAGCAACTACTTTTATTGTGCTAGCACCATCCATCATTGCTGCTGTAATCTTATTATTTCTAGCACATAAAGTATCCGGTTGTATTTTATGTATTTCCTCCACAATTTCGGCCTCATTTTTGCCCTGGCTAATGTATAAATCGCAATTATGTTCCTGAAAATACACTTTTCCTTCATTAGATATATCCTGCAAAAGTAAAATCTTAAATGCCATTATTTGCCCTCCCATAGACTGACTTTTTGTGTTGTAATTTAACATAATTATAATTCAGCCGAAAATAATTGTAAACATATTTCACAATGCCTAAAAAACCGTTCTTTGCTATAACAAAACCTCTCAGAACAACACTGTCCATTATTGGCGCAAAATTTTTCTGGCAGGCACATTCTTTAACATTAACACGAGGCCTTTATTAAACTTCTTCATTCTTTTTATTCACTAGGTAAACCGGTAAACTCTAAAATATAAGTTTATCTCCTGTTGCCAAATAAGAAATTTTGTCTCCCATGGTCATTTTCAATTTTCTATATGCTTCTATTCCTGTACAGTGGAAGGTGTAATATTTTGTTTCATACGAATTCAAACATTCTGCTACTCCGGCAATAAGCTCGTCTGCTTCGCATTGTCCTGTACTTGGGTTTGACAAATGGAACCCCCCGATAACAGCGTCCAGCGGTCCACCTGCCAACTCCATTGCTCTTGCCATAATATTAACTATGCCACGGTGAGCACAGCCTGTTATTAAAATTTTTTCCCCTTTTTCCGTAAGCAATAAATTTTGTTCATGTTCAAAAGAATCTTTAACATATTCATTGTGGTTTTGGACTAGAAGTGAATTGTTGGCCACAGAACAAAGTTGTTTTTTATCAACTGAAGAAAAAAGCAAAAGGCCCTCATCCAGCTGCCAGTCACCTTTAGTGCAAATTATTTTTGGTTCCTTCATTATTTGTGGAGAAATACCTATTTCAGCTATTTTATCCTGATCCCGACGAGCGTAGTGTCCTTCGTCAGCTTTTTCATGAATATAAATATTGGCATTTTTATTAAGTTCTAGAAAGGCCGGCAGACCACCACCATGATCCGAGTGACCATGAGAGAGAATCCCTATATCAACGAGGGATAAATCAACACCCATTTTGTGAGCATTTTCTAAAAAGATAGTGCTTCCGCCCATATCAAATAATATTTTATGCTTTCCCGTTTCAATATAAAGACTTAGTCCATGCTCGCAAGCAAAATCTGATGAACAGGTCCTGTTTTCTACCAAAACTTTGATTTCCATTCCTTACCTCCTTGTTCTTTTTGGGAGACTTCACAAAGGCAATTTTTATTTAAACTTAGCACAATTATAATTCGATAAAAAATAATTGTAAATACAGTGCTAAATGCCATTTAAAACACTTACGTTGTAAAGCAAAAAGCTCTCAGGGAAAAAACCTGAGAGCCTAACTTTCAACTGGAGCTACTAATAGGATTCGAACCTACGACCCTCTCATTACGAATGAGATGCTCTACCAACTGAGCTATAGTAGCATTGGTAACTTTAATATTGTACCACTTGTTAATTTTCTGTGCAATATATATCGTGTAACCCAGTATTTAAGCCATTTTCATAATTTGCGATTTTGTTATGCTACCATAGTTTTCAAGCTTAATAATTAATGTAACAAGCTCAGACAACTTATCAA
>JAAYAE010000313.1 GCA_012719555.1 Acholeplasmataceae bacterium
GAATTTAGCAGTGCTCCCTTGCTGACCCGGAGTAACTTCCAATCTAGTTGGAATACGTTCTTGTAACTCAGCCACATGGGAAATGATACCAACCAGACGTCCGCCTTTTTGCAAGTCTGTTAAGGTACGGATAGCCATGTCTAAGGCTTCCTCATCTAAAGAACCAAAACCTTCATCGACCAAAATGGTATCTAAACGCACGCCACCGGCGTAGGATTGAATAATGTCGGAAAGCCCTAAAGCTAGGGATAGGGATGCTAAAAACATTTCTCCCCCGGAGAGGGTTTGTACGGGGCGAGCCATACCGGTAAAGCTATCCATAATTTCCATGTTTAAGCCATTTTTACGCCTGCCATCCAAAATTGTATCGGTGCGATGCAGACTGTAACGCCCACGACTCATTTTATGTAAACGTAAATTAGCGGCACTAAGTACGTCATCTAAAATAGCTTGCAGTACAAAGGCGGAAAAAGAAAGATTTAAGGCATTTTCACCTTGGGCAGTTTTAGCTAATGAACTTGCTGTTTGATAGACAACATCAAGATCAACTATTTTTTGTTCAATTTTTTTTAGTTCTTGCTGCTTCATAGTAGTCTGACTAATAATGTTCTTTAAAACGGCAAGTTCTTCGGTGAGTGTTTTGTGGATTTGTTCCAAAACAGTGGTTTCTGCTGCTAAGGTTTCTAGTGGCGGCAGAATTTTGTCTTTAATATTTTCGGAAGCTCTGGTGTGGCGTTCTTGTGCCGCTGCCACTTTCTGCTCATAGGTAGAAACTTCCTGACGTAATTGTTCTTTTTGAGCTATGAAGGCAAGGGCGGCGAGGAAGTCTTGCTGGTTAGCAAAAGGCGACGCCTTCAAAGCATTTCCATATTTAAGCCTAAGTGCATTAAATTCTGTTTCTGCTTTATTTTTATTTTGGATAGCGGCTTCAAGGCTGGCAGTGTTGCTAGCTTGTTCCACTTGGGCTTTTTGATAGGCTTGCTGATATTTCTGCAAGGTTTTAATTTCCGCAGTCATAGTTGTTACTTGCCTATTTAGTTCAGCCTTGTGGGCAATGGATAAGGTTGCGGGAGCAGGGTGATGGAGAGACCCACAAACAGGACAAGGGGTATTGTCTTGCAGTTCTCGTGCTAGACGTTCCAATTCAACACTTACACCTGTGATTTTAGCTGCTTCACCACTTAACTTTGCTATTTTAGCATTTAAATCTGTTAGAATTTTATCTAAATCATTGCTGTCATTAATCTGGATTCCAAGGGAGATAGCAATTTTTTCCTCTAAAGCAGCGCCAACGTCCTTGCACTTAGCTAGATAGCTTGTAGCTTCAGCTAATTCTGTTTGTGCTTCTGTTAGTTTATGCCAAGCCCTTTTTGTAGATTGATAGGGTTCGTTTAATAGTTCAGCACGTTCTGCCAGAAGGGCATTTTTACGCTTATTTTCAATATCAGCAGCTTGAAGGCACAAGGTTTCCCACGAGCTTTTTGCCATTTCGGCTTCCGTAAAGGCTTTAGTAAGTTCTTGTGCTTGTTGTAAACTAATTCTAGCTGCTTCTACTCTAGCTGTTTGCAAGGTTGCGGCAATTCTTTTTTCATTCTCTTCTTTTTGTTGGTTAGTTAAAAGGGCGTCGACCTCAGCGGCATTTTCACATTGCAAAGAGTCTAATAAAAAATCTTTTTGTGCTTTCACCATAGCGTATTCTTTTTCAATATCTTTGCTGCGTTCTTTGAGAAGATTCTCAATTTTACTGTAGATTTGAGTTTAAATAAAGTTTCTAAAAGCAGCTTGCGGTCATTAGAACCGGCAATAAGAAATCGGCGGAATTCGCCTTGTGGCAAGAGTACTATTTGACAAAATTGGTCTGCTTTAAAACCAATAATATCCTCAATTTTTTCAGTTACATCATTAGTACCGGAGGCAACCACAGTACGTTCTAGATTCTTGATTTCCACCAAAACCGCACTGGCAGGAATTTTGCGATTGCCTTCGCCGCGTTGTTTTTTTAATTCTTGTTCAGGTGCTCTGGTTACCTCCCAAATTTTTTCTCCTGTCATGAAAGAAAAAGTAATCTCTGTTTTTTTGGATGGGGGTGCATAGTCGCTGCGCAAGGATTTAATAACGCGTAAATCACCACTGGCAGTTCCATACAGAGCAAAGGCCAGTGCATCTAGAATGGTAGTTTTACCTGAACCTGTGGGACCATGAATGAGAAAAAAAGTTTTGTCACCTAAAAGAGTAAAATCTATTTCTTGTTTGTCCGCAAAAGGACCAAAGGCGTTGATAATAAGTTTTAAAGGCTTCATTTATGACCGCCTTTCTTTATCTTGGGCAGTCTCAATTGTTTGATCAAGCAAGGCTTCTTCTGTAGGGCTTAGTGGTCTATTATTTAGATAAGAAAAAAAGTTTACAAACAATTCCTTGATGCCAAGTTCTTGGTGTCTGCCCTGTTTAAAGTCTTCCGTGGCATCTAGAATATTTTGTGCGTATTCCAGGTGCAAAATATGAGGATAAACCACTTCCAAACGATTTTTGGCGTCAATAATAGGTGTGGTATCTGTTAAAGAGATTTGAAGGTAATGGTTAAGCACTTCTTTCCGAGGATT
The DNA here is from genome assembly GCA_012719555.1 of Acholeplasmataceae bacterium. Taxonomy (GTDB): domain Bacteria; phylum Bacillota; class Negativicutes; order Acidaminococcales; family Acidaminococcaceae; genus JAAYAE01. The sequence goes on from JAAYAE010000313.1 coordinate 2,601, forward strand.
GTCTATTAAATCTGCAAAAGTCCCTGTAAGTTTTGCTAATTGGTGTTTTGGTTCTAGTTCAAGAGTTTCAACTGAAATTTTACCGTCTTTATCTAAGTTTACCAAGTGTAAGCCTTTGGGCTGATTAACTTCATTAAAGGAATATTTTAGCAGAGAACCACTGTAGCGAATTTTTTCACCATTTTGCTGACAATAATGTAAATGTCCCAAAGCAGTGTAGTTAAAGGGAGAAAAGTTTTCAGCCTGCACAGTACTACTTCCACCAATGGACAAGGGGCGCTCACTGTCAGGAGATTCTTTTGATCCGGTTAAAAATACATGGGCCAGAGCAATTTTGCGGGCTGTTTCAGGAATTTGTGCTAGCATGTTTTTCAGCTGCCATTGCAGTGCTTCTTCATGAGTTTTAATTGTAGTGCCGCTTAGTTCAGCAGCGACTGAAGGTTCGCAGTATGGTAGGGGAGCAAAATAAACAGGCCCATATTCATCATTAAGAATGACTGGTTTGGAATTTGGGTCTACAGGACCATAAATAAACAGCTTATTTTCAGCAAAAAGAGCCTGACCAAAATTTAAGCGGTCAGGGTTATCATGATTGCCGGCTATTAAAATAACCGGTATATTGTGAACCATAACCAATTCCTTCAGCGTGTTGTCAAGTAAGTTAACAGCTTCCGTGGGAGGAACGGCACGGTCATAAATATCACCGGCAATGAGAACCGCGTCAACCTTACGGTCAACAGCAATTTTAACTAATTGTGCCAGCACGGTTTTTTGTTCATCGGTCATATGCAGGCCATGAAAAATGCGGCCAAGATGCCAATCAGAGGTGTGTAATAGTAGCATGGTATGCTCCTTTAAACTGCAATATGTGACCATTAAATATGATAACTTATTGATAATTGCAGACGTTTTAGCTATTTTGATTTGTTTTCATGTTAAAGAAAATATAAGTGGCAAAGTATACAAAACCACCTACCGGAGTTTTTGTATATAGGAGAAGTGGAAAGATAAAAATGGTTATAAGCAAAAATAAAATAGCTGGAAGCATGGATAAAAAGAACGAGAGACTAAAGCCTTTTTGCACCCAAGAAGTTTTTATTTTTTTGGCAGCCAAGCGGCCATAACGACAGGCAAAAATAGCAAAAAAGAAACCGCTCATGCCATACAAAATTTGGGATAAAACAGTATCAAACATAGTGACCACCTTTATTGTTTTTCGAGCTTTGACGTAACAAAGAACTAGACATAACTGTATTTAAAACACCGCTTTTAATTAATAAGCCTGCAATGATACTGCCGCCTATAGTGCTTACTAGAAAAGGTGGTATGAAGAACCAAGCTACAGTTGTTTTACCTAAAACATATTGAGCAATAAGAAAGGAAACAAATCCTCCTAAAATACCGGTACCAAAAATTTCACCAAACATAGCAGATTTCACATTTTTAAAACGTGCGTATAAAATGCCGGCACAAAACGCGCCAATCATGCTTCCCGGGAAGGCCAAAAGGGTACCAAGTCCAAACATATTGCGCAACAAAGCTATAGTAAATCCGATACCGGTAGCATAGCTGGGACCCAAGAGAATCGCGGCTAAAACATTTATGCAATGTTGTACAGGAAAGCATTTAGAAATACCGGCAGGAATGTAGAATAAATTTGCCGTCAAAGTACCAATAGCGATTAATAAAGCTGACAAGGTTAAACGAGCTGTTTGCATGAGAATTTATTCCTCTTTTCCTATTTTATACATATAATGATAGCACGAGGATTAGATAAAGGGAATAACGAAACCATGTAGAATAATAAAGCTAGATAGTATTGTTATATTTGGCAAAAAGAATTTTTGCTAAGAAAAAAGATTAAGAGGAGGAGTAAAAATGTCTGAATTTAGTGAAAAAATTGGTACAGAAACTGGTAATTTATTTAAAAGTGGTTATAATTGTGGTGAAGCAGTGGTTCAAGCATTTCGGACTAAAGCAGGTGTGGATATTGATGATAACGCTTTCCGTTTGGTTTCTGGGTTTGGAGGAGGAATGGGGCACGCTCGTGACTTGTGTGGAGCATTGGCAGGGTGTACTATGGTTATTAGCACTTTAGTAGGCCGTAGTAATCCTTCTGAAAGATCCCTTAAAGAAATTTATCCTTACTCTAAAGAATGGCATGATCGTTTTGTTGAAGAGTTCGGGTCTTCTTCGTGTAAAGATTTGCTGCCCTTTGATTTTGACACAAGAGAGCATTATATTAATTGCATGAAGTTAGTTAATAAAATCGGAAAATCTTTGGCTGAATATTTAGTGGAAAAAGGACTAATAAGAGAAAACTGAGTTTTTTAAGAATCTAAGGTTTGGAGTTGAGATAATATTGGCACAAGCACTTGCAGGAATTAGAGTTGTTGATTTTTCTAAATGGTTGCCGGGACAATACTGTAGCATGGTTTTAGGAGATTTTGGCGCCGAAATAATTAAAATTGAAGATCTTGGCGGAGATGGTACTCGCAACTTTTTCCCGCAAAAAGAAGAAGGTATGAGTTACTGGCACTTGGCCTTAAATAGAAATAAAAAAGGCATGGCTGTGGATTTGCGAACTAGCAAAGGCAAAGAAATCGCACTAAAGTTAATTAAAACTGCAGATGTTCTTATTGAAGGGTTTCGACCCGGATTCATGGTAAAAGCGGGGTTGGATTATGAAACAGTAGCTAAAGAAAATCCACGCTTAGTATATTGTTCTCTCACAGGATTTGGTCAAACAGGTAAATATAAACACAAACCAGCTCATGATTTGAATGTTATTGGGCTTGCAGGTATGACTTATTTGGAGGCGGGAACGGGTGGAGCTACAGTTTCAGATATTCAATTTTCTGCTATGGGAGGAGCCTTTAATGGTGTCTCAGGAGTGCTGTTGGCTCTTCTGGCACGAGAAAGAACAGGCAGGGGACAACATGTAGATATTGGCCTTTTTAATGCGGCAATTAGTGAAGAAACTACTATTATTAGTAGCCTCTGGGGAAGCCAGGAACAGGGAGTGCGTCCCTTTGGCCGTTTGGCTCATTATTATAATATTTACAGGACTAAAGATGGGCGGTATTTAAGTGCCGGTACTATTGAACCCAAATTTTGGCGCAGAATGTGTGAGCTGATTGGTAGGGAAGATATTATGGATCGGCAAATGGATTTTGCCCATGAAGGTGAATTATGTGGTATTTTGGCAGAAGCTTTTGCCCAAAAAACACAAAAAGAATGGTTGAACTTAATTGGAAATGAGGAATTTTGCCTGACGCCTATTTGTAGCTTACAAGAGGCTCTAAGTGGTGATTTGGTGGCAGAAAGCCAAATGCTTGCAGAACGCCAAGAGGATATAGGGACAGTCCGCTATGTAAAAAATCCTATTAAAATGTCCGCAACGCCTGCAACTATTACTAGACGGGCACCGCGTTTAGGGGAGCATAATGCGGAAATATTAGGCGAAATTGGTTATAGCACTGAACAGATAGAGGAATTGATTGCAAAAAAAATAATAAATGATGCCAAAGTATCATCTTGATAAGTCTCTGTAATACCTCACCGGGAGGGTAATAATGAAAAAGATAGTATTGATTTTGCTATTAATTTGCAGTTTTTTCCAGCTTCCAACCGCTCATGCGGGCATGATTGGCAAGCAAGAAGAAATAAATATGGGTAAAGAAGTAGCTACCAAATTGGAAGCACAATATGGCGTAGTTCACGATGATGATTTGCAGGAAAGAGTGGAGCGTATTGGACAAAGCTTAGTGAAGCAATGTAGTCGTCAGGATCTGCCGTATACATTTAAGGTACTTAATACCAGTGATGTTAATGCTTTATCTTTGCCGGGAGGATTTGTTTATGTTTTTAAGGGCTTAGTGGATTTTATGCCTTCCGATGACGAGTTAGCTGGAGTTTTAGGCCATGAGATAGGGCATGTTGTTAAACGCCATAGCGTACACCAAATAGAAAAACAACTAGCCCTATCCTTATTAACTATATTGGTAGGAGCAGCTTCCGGCGACCCAGGTGCAGGTATTATGTTAGCAACTACTGCGTCGCAAGTGCTAATGGCTGGATATAGCCGTGCTGATGAACGAGAAGCAGATGAACAAGGTTTTCTTCTTACTAACAAGGCCGGTTATAATCCCTATAGTATATACGTTACCATGTGCAAGTTAAATGATTTATCAAAGGAACAAGGTAATCCCGGGTATGGAGTGTTTTCTTCTCATCCTGAGCCGGAAGTGCGTATGGCTAAAACCTTGAAAGCTATTGAGGCTATGCATATAACTCCTCTCGTTACCATAGCAAAAGATGGTAGTGCAACAGTAAATGAAGGCAATTGGCATTATGAGTTTCTAAAAACAGTAGGTAGTGATAAACCGGAATACAGGGCAAGACTTATGGCTGGGGCCCTTTACTTGGTAAAAAAACGAGGAGCCGTGGATGAGACGCGTTTTATTACTATAGATAGTGACGGTTATACGGATGTTTACTATGACGATATTCATATAGTACGTGTATATGCTGCAGATAATTCGAGTTTTCCGACCCTCAGTGATTATGGAGGCGATGTTGCAGCCAAGCTGCAAATGTGGGCACGAGAAGTTAATGGAAAACAGTAAGCAAAAAGGTATTGGGTTTTGTTCCAATACCTTTTTTCCCGTTCCTATAAATATATTTATGTTATAATTAATAGGACGGTAAAAAGCTTTTTTATTGCAATAATAGAAAGAGGCTTATAATGGATATTTTGTTTAACTTTTCAAAAAAAAATAAAGGATTTTTAATGATAGATGCCATTGTTGCTGTTGTTATTGTGACAGTTGCTTTGGTGGCTTTAAGCTATTTATATACCCAAGGGACAAAAGCAGGTATAATGGCAGGAAGCTCAGAGCGGGCCATGGAGATAGGCGCTCAAAGAATTGAGTTTTTAAAAAAAGGTGCCGGTGTTGGTTATAGTGCTGATAATGGTTTAGCGGTGTTGGTAACGGCTGCTAATTCGGATAAGGTAGTGAAATTAGATGGTGATAATAGGGAATATTTAGTGGAAAGTTCTGCGAACCTTGCTCAGGTTTCAGATACAGATAATAACAATTATGGACGAGATAAGTTGTATAAGATTGTAGTGACCGTAAGCTGGACAGATCCGGCTGCTGAAAGTGTGCGGCTAGAGAGTTATATTGCTGTTGAATAGGGTGGTACTATGAAAAAAAACGCAGGCTTTACTTTAATAGAAATATTAGTTGCTATCGTACTTATGGGAATTATTTTTGGCACAATTATAGGCTTATTTTCCAAAGGAATCACCCAGCAACAGGCCGGAGTGTCCCAACAAGAGCTTTTTACTCAAGGACGGGCCATAATGAATGAGGTAAAAACAACCTTGCGTTATGCAGATACAGATAGCATAAAGTTTTACAGTGGTACTGCGGAAATACCACTTACGGCAGATAGCAGTGATTTTAGTGGTATCACTAAAATGGAGTATACAAGTAAGATTGTTCGAGATAACTACAATGGCAACTCTGTTGTTGATGAAGTAGATGTAATTGTTGAAATGCAGCAGCCTAGCGGATGGACTCATAAGCAGATGAAGGTCACTACGATAATAGGAACAACGACAAAGACTTATGTCTTCCCGGAGAAAGATGCCAACTCTTTATTTACCACAACTACTAACTTCCCCATTACGCCATCTAAACTCATTAGCAGTATTGATGTAGATTTATATAAAATTGACTTACCCATGCAATATGTAATTTCCGGCAGTATGAAAGAAGAACATTTGCGCACTAGTGTAGCACCATTGCCGGCTGATACCACGGCAACTGATCCTTGGGTAATTCTTAGAAATAAATATATTGATATTGCCAAGCTTATACAAAAATATTATGCCGGAGGAACTTTGACTACAGAAGAGCTGGCAAAGGTCGCTGTATATAAAAGCTATGGAAAAAATGGCCTTAACAACGATTCTTTGAGACAATATGTGTATACTGTAGATTATAATGGAGCTTGGCCTTCAGGTAAGGTTACTCAGGCGAGCGGTACAACTGCAACTGTTTATGCTCAACCTTTTTGGGTGGTTTCGGCGACCGGTGATACCCAGGACACTTTTATTTTCTGCCAAGAGTCCAGTGCAATGCGGCCAGGGTGGTACACCCAGTATATTTATAATACTGATACATCTAAGCTTTATATTAGGTCAAGGGCTACCTCTGTCAACACTTGGGTGTGGAGCACTCTTAAAAACACTATCCTTGAAAGCAATTGGACTACAGAGGGAAGTACGACTTTTACTTTAACAAAATCATCTACTTAAGAAAAGGTGAAATCATGAGATCACAACGGGGTTCCATGGCAGTCGTTGCTTTGGTTATGATGTTATTTTTGCTCATAGCTGGGTTTGCTTGGCTGCCTATGTTAGCACAGGAAAATAAGACAGCACAGAACGATTGGGAAGAACAGCAGGCCTGGTATGCAGCTGAGGCTGGTTTTGTGCGGGCAAAAACAGAATTGAACAATAGCGCGGACGGCGGTGACTGGTCTTGGCTAGCTAAAAGTGCAAGCAAGGCGGATTTAAATGCAGCTATGATTAGTATTGTTGATGATATTTTGACTGGGACGAAACAAGCGAAATATGCCGTCTATATTTCGCCGGAATTATCTTCCACAGATGCACCGACTGCCGCAACTGAATATTCTATTACCGCAGTAGGACAGGTAAATGGAATGCAAAAAATATTGAAGAAAACCATTACTACGGCGGCTTCTTCAGGTGGAAACAGTGGAGGAGACACTCCTACAGCTCCTGATGCTATGGTCGCAGCAGGAGGGAAAATTATGGTGCATGATCCTTGGATGCATTTCAATTCGGACGGTACAATTTTTACCAGTACTACGTTAAAGGTTAATCCCAATAGTGATGCTTCTGCCGGCAATGCTAATTGGTGGAGTTCACTGGCTAATACTTTATATACGCACTTGCCTGATTCTATGTTTGTATATCCCAGTGGTACGGCTAAAGGTTATCTTACCTATGGGGGGACGCTTAATTTGGGGGCAGGCGAGACTGCTTACATGGATAGTTTGCAAATTACGGATTGGCAAGGTGCACATCCCGCTTATAGTGGAAGTTTTAATATAACCGGAGCTACCGGATCAACCGTTTATTTTACAAGCGCGGTAGCATCTAAACTGGTATTTAATGGTATTACAGGACCAAGTTCAGGAGAACCTTTGAATATAATAATTGATGGGGATGCTGATATTTCCGGCTTAAGTTTTTCAGGGAATGTACGTATTATTGTGAAGGGAACACTTACACTAAGTGGGGGTAACGGCTCTGGTAATTTTATGTTTCTCAGCAATGGTAATATTACGGTAAAACAAAGTATTAGCGCTATACATAACCTCTTTTTATCTTCAGACGGTGATATTAAGATTGCGGGCGACTTCAAAGGCCAAATGCAGGCGAAAGGGAATATTGAAATATTTGGAGTAGGGTCGACATATACTTTTAATGGTGATGTTTTAAAGGCTTTCAGCTTACCTGCGGGAATGACTAAAAACTGATATAACAGAGGCATATGCACTTGCATTATTAAGTAAAATAATGGTTCTATAATCTCTATAGTAAAGTTAAGACTTAAATTTATAAAAAGAGTAAAACAGCACTCCTTTAGACTGGTGTATATGATATACTACCAGCTAAAGGAGTGTATTTTATGTTAGATTTTGTTGTGGAAACTAAAACTGTGTGGGAAAATTTAAAAGCAGTTGACAAGCCAATAGTGTTATATGGCATGGGAAATGGTGCAGATAGGATATTGGATAGATGTATTGCTGAAGATATTGCTGTGTCGGGAGTCTTTGCCAGTGACGCTTTTGTGCGGGGGCAAACTTTTCGCAGTTATCAGGTCCACAAATATGCGGACATTGTAAAAAAATATGAAAATTTTGTCATAGTTATTGCTTTTGCCAGTGAGTCTCCTATCGTGTTGGAAGACTTCTATACATTGGCGGCTCAACATGAAACTTATGCACCACATGTAGCTATTTTTACAGGTGACGACATTGTTAGTTTTCACTGGCTGCAAGTTCATGCTGCGCAGCTGCAAATGGTATATGACAATTTAGCGGATGCACGTTCTAGGGAAGTCTTTGCTGATATACTAAATTATAAAGTTAGTGGTAAGTTAAAATACCTGAAAAACAGTACGAGTCAGCGGCAAGACGACTTAAGGGAGTTGTTGAATTTTGCTGAAAATGAAGTTTACGTTGATTTAGGGGCTTACGATGGTGATACCATTAGAGAATTTTTACAGCTAACACAAGGTGCATATAGTAAAATATTTGCTCTGGAGCCGGATAAAAAAAATTTTATCAAGTTGCAGCGGTTTATAGCACAGGAACAATTGCCTAATGTAAAATTGCTAAACAGTGGTATTTGGTGTAAACCGGGCGAACATAACTTTTTCCAAAGAGGTGGAAGAATGTCTAGTTTGTCAAAACAAGGGAAAGTAAGCGTAGAAGTAGATTCCTTAGATAATATTTTGGGTGAGAGTGCCGTTAGTTATATAAAAATGGACGTGGAAGGAGCAGAGGCGGAAGCGCTTATAGGTGGCTGCGAGCATTTGGCAAAATATATGCCCAAGCTCTTTGTGGCAGGTTATCATAGAGACGATGATTTATGGAAATTACCACAATTATTGTGGAATATTGCCCCATATAAGATTTTTTTGCGTAGACATCCATACGTACCATGCTGGGAAATAAATTTTTTAGCAAAAAAATAATTATCTCGCAAAGCTAGTATTCAAGCTAATAATAGACACATGGGCAAAAAAAGTCCCGCAGGGTTACTGTTTTCACAATATTGATTAAATTCAGAAAAAATTGTAAACTATGTAAGCAGGATTTTAACTAGTGTAGGCGAAATTTATAGAAGTAAAAAACAACACAAAGGAGTGGATGTTTGTGGGGAGAACCCAAGGTATGACAGTTGAAAAAACTGTGTCAGCTATGGGGCTGACGGAATATATTTATAAAAGGGGGATGGCAAAGTGAAAAAAACTAAATTGATAGCAATTGCGGCAACTTTATTAGCAATGAGCTTAGCAGTTGGCTGTGGCGGAAACAAAAAAGCTGCAGATACTACTAAGGCAGGTACAGGTAAAGCCTCTGGAGAAGTAATGATTTACACTTCAATTTATCCTGATATAATCGATAATATGTGCAAACCAAATCTTAAAAAAGCATTTCCAAATATGAAGGTCAACTGGTTCCAAGGTGGGACAGAACAAGTTATTACCAAAATTACAGGCGAGATTAAAGCAAATAAGGTAGGCGCTGATTTATTAATGGTTGCTGACCCTTCTTACTATCTGAAATTACAAAAAGAAAAACGTCTATTTAATTACGTTTCTCCTAATTTGAAAGATGTAGTTACAGCGAAAGATAAAGATGGGGCTTGGGCATCAGTGCGTATAAGCAATATGGTTATTGCCTATAATGCGGATAAGATGAAGGCGGAAGATGCTCCAAAATCTTGGAAGGATTTAACTGATCCAAAATGGAAAGGCAAGATTGCTATGCCGAGCCCATTACTTTCCGGTACTGCCTTTGTAGCAGTTGGCGCTTTGGCTGATAAATATGGTTGGGAATATTTTGATCAACTAAAAGCTAATGATATTCGTGTAGAACAAGGCAACTCTGCTATTCAAAACAAATTGTTAACAGGGGAATATGCAGCAGCTATGATTTTGGAAGAGAACATTTTGAAGCTACAGGAGACTAAGCACGAAAATCTGAAAGTTATTTATCCTACAGATGGCGTTATTGTAATTCCTAGTCCGATTGCGATTATGAGCACAACAAAAAATCCTGATGGTGCTAAAGCTGCTGTGGATTGGTGGTTGTCAAAAGAAGGTCAGCAAGCCGTAGTTAAGGGCTGGATGCATTCTGTACGTGAAGACGTTGAACCACCACATGGTGCTCCTGCTTTGAAGACTTTCATTGGTAATGCCATTAAAATAAATTGGCAGAAACTTGCTGATGAAAATTCTCAAATAAAAGAAGCTTTCCGTGTAAGAGTTATGGAATAATATTTGCCTCAAGTTGTGTTTTACAGGGGCCACGTATTGTGGCCCCTGTTTTCGAATTATAAATAGGTTTTTGGACTGACAATTGTAGTTGTCAGGGAAAGGAGCCAATGTGGGCTTATCCTCCAAGATTAATAGTAAGTTTTTAGTTATTTCTATTTCTGTACTTTTATTGGTATATTTTGTTGTTTTTCCCATGGGCGTGCTCCTTATTGATAGTGTGTACAAGGATGGTGGATTTCAGTTCAGTAATTATAGACAAGTTTATAGTACTATGGTTAACTGGAGGGCATTAACTAATACAGTACAATTGTCATTAATGGTAATGGTTGCCAGCGTTATTATTACTTTTCCTTTGGCGTGGTTAGTGGGACGCACTAATTTGCCGGGTAAGAAAATTTATCGTACATTGTTAGTGGCAAGTTATATGATTCCTCCTTATGTAGGAGCTATTGCTTGGGTACAACTTTTAAATCCCAGTGTTGGTTATATGAATTTAGTATTAAAATGGATGTTCCATTTGCAAAATTCGCCCTTTGATATTTATACTTTTGGCGGTTTAGCATGGGTTTTAACTTTATTTTATTCACCATTTGCTTTTATTACAATTTCTCGTGCAATGGAAAAAATGGATCCTACATTGGAAGAAGCTGCCCGTATTTCCGGGGCTTCGCCACTTAGAACATTGCGGGACGTAACCTTGCCTTTGATGGCACCAAGTATTTTGGCAGGCGGATTATTGGTATTTATAGCGGCTGGTTCTTGTTTTGGTATTCCTGCCATTGTTGGTATGCCCGGTAATATAGAAGTAATGACTACTCGTATCGTAACTTATCTGTATATGGGTGACGATAAAGGTATTAGAGATGCTACGGCTTTGGCGGCTTCTCTTATGATTTTGGCAAATTCACTCTTATTCTTCATGACTTGGATGTTGGGTCGCAAGGATTATACAACCATTAGTGGCAAGAGTACTCGCCCAAATATGGTTGATTTGGGCAAATGGAAGTGGCCGGCATGTTTTGGCGTGGGCATGTATGCGAGCATAGCCGTTATTATTCCGCTATTTTCCATTTTGTTGACTTCATTACTAAGGAGTATGTCCAAGGATATTACATGGAGTAATATTGGGTTTGATAGCTGGATGCCGGTGCTGACAAGTGCTCAGTATATGGAAAGCATTTGGAATTCAGTGATTTATGCTGTTATTGCCGCTACAATTGGCACTGTACTTGCTATATTCATTGCTTATCTTGCGGTTAAAACCAAGGTTAAAGGTCGTTCTTTACCTGATTTACTTACTATAATTGGTGGTTCCACACCTAGTATCGTTATAGCATTGGCTTTGGTAATTACTTTTTCAGGAACTTTTGGCTTAAATCTTTATTCTACTATGTGGATTTTGATTGTAGCTTATTTGGTTAAATATATGACGATGGCCGTACGAACAATTGCGGCTTCATTAAGTCAGGTCCACGTATCGTTGGAAGAGGCAGCCCTTAATTCAGGAGCTAGCTGGCTAAGAACCTGTAAGGATATTATCTTACCGTTAATTGCGCCGTCAGTTGTTGCTGCCTGGTTTTTGATTTTCATGCCGTCTTTCTATGAATTAACCATGTCTTTGTTATTATACAGTGGTGAAACAAAAACTATAGGCGTCTTGCTTTATGAATTGCAGACCTATGCTGATACACAGAACGCATCAGTGTTGTCAGTTATTATTTTGGGCATAGTGCTCATTGGTAATTTGATTCTTAATAAGGTAAGTAAAGGTAATGTCGGAATTTAAATAAGGAGTGTAAAAATGGCACAAGTAAGAATTGAGCATGTATTTAAGAGATTCGGTAACGTGACGGCAGTTGGCGATTTCAATGTGACTGTTGCTGATGGCGAATTTTTTACAATGTTAGGGCCTTCCGGTTGTGGTAAAACAACTACACTGCGAATGGTTGCAGGTTTTGAGACAGCTACAGAAGGTGAAATTTATATAGGAGATAAATGCGTATCTTCTTTTCATGATAAATGTTTTGTCCCACCGGAAAAACGTGATATAGGGATGGTATTTCAATCTTATGCGGTTTGGCCTCACATGACTGTTTTGGATAATGTTGGGTATCCGTTAAAGATAAAAAAAGTTCCAAAAGATGAGCGAAAAAAACGTGTTCTGGAAGTGTTGGAAATGGTGCATTTGGGTGAATACGCTGATCGTTATCCTCATCAGCTATCAGGTGGACAGCAACAACGTGTAGCACTGGCTAGAGCGTTAGTAGCAGAGCCCAGTCTTTTACTTTTGGATGAACCATTATCTAATTTGGATGCAAAATTACGTGAAAGTATGCGTTTTGAAATTTTGGCGTTGCAGAAAAAATTGGGAATTACTGTTATTTATGTAACTCATGACCAGGGAGAAGCAATGGCTATGAGTGATAGAGTGGTAGTAATGAACCGTGGTATAATTCAACAGGTCGGGGCTCCTCATGAAATCTATACAAAACCTGCCAATAAAATGGTTGCTGATTTTATAGGGCTAGTTAACTTCTTGCCCGGTAAAGCACAAGCAGATACAGTTACAATTGATGGAGTAGATGGTTCCTTCCCTCATCCTAATGCGGAGGGAGCCCAAGGTCCGGTTACTATTGCCGTTCGCCCTGAAAACATTAGTATGGATATTAATAAAGGTATTGTTAAAGGCATAGTTACTCATCGTTTTTATATGGGAGATTCTGTTGATTTCCGTGTCAAGGTAGGAGAACATATGGTTCGTGTTATTGTAAAAGGTGCAGATATAGCGCAATACCCGGATGGAACAGAACTTTATTTACAGTTTGATAAGGTTATGGTATTTGCTAACGATAGCGACGAAAAGCAATAAAATGTATTAGGATTTAAAGAATTACTAAAAGCAATCAAGGTTTAGTGGGGTATCCCTACACCTTGGTTGCTTTTTTCAGTTCACAGTAATTCCTTGCAAACTTCAAAAAAACACAATTGTCTCTAATGCCCTTGACAATTGTCAGTACAATTGTTAAAATAAAGTTACAGATTGTTGTTCGGGCAGCAGGCATTGTGTAAACATTTACAGGGGAAAGGATGGATAATTATGAGTAATCAAGCAGATTTAGCGCGAATATTTACGGTGGCTAAATTGTATTACGAAGAAAATTTGACACAGGCAGAGGTAGCCGAACGTGTGGGCGTTTCACGGCCCTTGGTCAGTAAGATGCTTTCTGAAGCAAGAGATTGTGGTATTGTGCATATTGAAGTACGCAATGTTGTTTCCGGTAATCAAGAACTTTTGCAGGCGTTAGAGAAGAGATTTGGTTTAACAGGTGGGTTGGTTGTACCTAGGGCGAAGACGGCAGCTGTGCAAAGGCATAATTTATATGAGCAGGCAGGGCATTATTTAGTGGGGGAATGTTCTAACCAGAAAAATTTGGGAATCGGTTGGGGTGATGCGATTAATGAACTTATGTGGACTCTTAGCAGACAAACCGTTCCCAGCGTTAACGGAACTATATTTCCACTCATAGGTGAGGCTAATGTTTCTAACAAAGGCTATCATACTAATGAAATAGTTACTATGCTGGCAAATTATACCGGACGCAGGGCGAGATTGTTATATGCTCCTGCTTTTCCTGATAGTGATGAAGAACGAAAACTTTATGTAGGAAGTTCTAGTTTTGACGATCTAAATGAGCTGTGGGATAAAATTGATGCGGCCATGGTTTCTGTTTATGATTACCCCTCTGTACCGGACGAAAACACTATAAAACGTTTTGGGTCTGCCTTACATGATAGGAAGGCTGTGGGAAATTTATTATCTTATTTTTATGACGTTCATGGAAATATAATTGAGGGGTTAAATGATTGTGCCATACATATTCCTTTGAACAAATTACGTAACAGCAAAAAAGTAATTTGTTTTGTAGAGAAAGCTACGCCTCAAGCAGTATATGGTGCGTTAAAAACAGGCGTGTTGACTCATATGATTATTACAGAGCAAATAGCGGAGCAAGTTTTAGCTATATAGTCTATGAAAAAGACAGATATAGTTTATTAATGTAATATTTTGTTGCAGGGAGGGTTAAGTAATGAAAGATATTATTGATGACCTTGCTAGTTGGGGGTGCGATGTAAATACGGCAATAGACCGGTTTGACGGTGATAGAGAACTTTATTTGGAGTGTTTGAGTATTTTTGATAAGGATAAGAATTTTGATGACTTGGGACAGTTGCTGCAAGAAAAGAAGTATGC
>JAAYAE010000003.1 GCA_012719555.1 Acholeplasmataceae bacterium
CCTAATATTTTATTGGGCTTCCTCTTTGACTATAGCCTAAGTATAAATAAGTGTTTTGACGAAACTGTGTTTTTTTTCGATAAAATGTATGTTTTTACATTTGACGACATGAAAAAAACATAAAAGGTTGTATAATTAGTGGTAGAAAGGTGGTGCATTCCATGGCTAAAATTTTAATTGCCGATGACAACGAGCAAATTACTTCCATATTGGCTACCTATGCGCAAAAAGAAGGTCTTGAGCCAATTATTGCTTTAGATGGAGAAGAGACATTGCTTAAATTCACCAAAAATAGTAGTGAAATACAAATCATTCTTTTGGATGTAATGATGCCGAAAAAAGATGGGTTTGAGGTTTGTCGAGAAATTCGCAAGACTTCAATTGTACCTATTATTATGGTTACGGCTAGAGGAGAAGATTTTGAAAAAATAATGGGCTTGGATATTGGAGCAGATGATTATATTGTGAAGCCTTTTTCCGCCAGCGAGGTTATGGCCAGAGTTCGCGCCGTTTTGCGTCGTATGAGTCCGGATCAAAAGGATGATAGAAATTTCACTATCGATAATTTAACGATTAATTTGGAAGAGTATAAAGTAACAGTAGCTGAACATGACTTGCCTTTAACCAAAAAGGAAGTCGAATTATTGTGGACCTTTGCCAAAAATAAGAATAAAGTTTTTTCGCGTGAAAATTTGTTGAATAGCATTTGGGGGTATGATTATTTCGGCGATAGCCGCACGGTAGATTCTCACATTAAAAGATTAAGAGCAAAGCTGGATCAGTATCCTCACGAACGTTGGGAGATTAAAACCATTTGGGGAGTAGGCTACCGTTTCGAGGAGAAATTTGATGCGGAATAAAATTACATTTAAGTTATTCTTGTCTTTTGCCGTAGCCTTGTTGATTTTTTCTTTAGTCGTAGGTAGTGGTTTTGCTTACTTGTTTAGAGAGCACACTATTAATATAAAAAAACAGGACTTAGAAGAAAGGGCAGTGAAAATTGCTCAAGCTTTAGGCGATAGCCGTGACCAAATGATGGCTTGGCAAGAAAAAGAAAACTCGGCAATACAAAAAGGAGAAGGTACGCAAAAACAAGGCAGACAAATGGGAATGGGGCCTGATGGGAAGCCTAGTGCTCGTTTACAGGGTCCTATGGGACTGGGTTTTAACTCTGTGCTAAGGTTCTTGGGCAGTGCAGCGGCTGAAGACGTTTGGATTGTAGATGCTGACCAAAATTTGGAAATGCCTTCTCATCGTGATGGGAAAAAACCGGCCTTTATGTATAAGGACTTACCACCTGATGCTGAAAAGGTGGTCAGAAAGGTTATGCATGGGGAGATAACCACCAGTAGTGGTTTTAGTAATATGCTAGAGGTTCCTACATTAACGGTAGGTGCTCCAATTAAAGATAAGGATGGAGAAATTTTGGGTGCTGTGCTTATTCATGCTCCTTTATCGGGCATGGATATGGCGGCCAAACAGGCTACTAGGATTTTGTTAATGTGTGGTGGTATTGCTTTATTAGCAGCCTTTTTAATTGCTGTATATTCTTCTTGGCGTTTTACTAAGCCGTTAAAAACCATGCAGCAAACGGCGGAGAGAATGACTGAAGGCGATTATACCGTGCGTTGTGATGTGCGTCAAAATGATGAAATCGGAGAATTAGGGACAGCTTTAGACTCATTGGGCGAAAGACTGTTGATTGCACGCAAGGAGAGTGCCCAGCTGGATCAAATGCGTAAAGATTTTATTGCTAATATTTCTCATGAATTGCGGACGCCTGTTACCGTTATACGTGGATCATTGGAAGCTTTGAATGAAAAAGTGGTGACGGTACCGGAAAAAGTAGAGGAATATTACCGACAAATGTTGTCAGAGACAATTTTTTTGCAAAGACTGATTAATGACTTATTGGATTTATCACGTTTGCAAAATCTGACCTTTAAAATAGAAATGACCAAACTCAATCTTTATGATGTTTTGCTGGAAGCAGTGCATAGTAGTCAGCGGTTGGGAAAAGATAAGAATATCGACATCGTGTTAGAAACAGATACAAAGTGGTACCCTATTGATGGTGACTACGGACGCTTGCGACAAATGCTTATGATTTTTATGGATAATGCCGTGAAGTTTTCTCCCAACAACGGACAGGTGAAATTAGTTCTTCAGGGGAAAAGACTGGAGATTATTGACCATGGAATAGGTGTTGCAGCCGAGATGGTACCACATGTTTTTGAACGTTTTTATAAAACAAGAGTGGAAAAAAACAAAAGTGGTACAGGGTTAGGTTTAGCTATTGCTAAGGAAATAGCTGAACGTCACGGTATGGAGGTGACTATGGAAAGCCAGCCGGGAATTGAAACAAAAATAATTTTGTTATTAGAAAAAAAATAGCGTTTTGGCAGGTAAAATGTCCTTCGTTGCGAAATAGATACGAAGGACATTTTTATTTTAAGAGGGATATGATGATTCGTTTAGCAAAAGGCACAGAGGGTAGGGAGCTTACATATTTGTGGCTCAATGTTAGTATCTTTTCCCATCCTTTTATAAAGGCTGGATTTTGGCAACAGAGGGCAAATGCCGTTGAGCATAATTATTTGCGCACTAGTGTTACGTATGTAGCTGAAGAAGAAGGAGAAATTGTAGGGTTTATATCTTTCGTCAGAAAAGGTTTTATTGGTGGAATTTTTGTGGCGCAAAAACAACAAGGAAAAGGTATTGGCACCTTGCTTTTGGCTCTGGCGAAGAAAATGTTTGCTACTTTGGAGTTAGATGTTTATGTAAAAAATAAAGCGGCATTAGCATTTTATAAGCAACAGGATTTCGTTCCTGTTATGGTTTATGCAGGGGATGAAACAGGTGAGGATAGTTTTAGGATGAGGTGGGATCGGTGAATTACGATTTGGCAGGAAAGATAGCGGTTATCAGCGGCGGGACATCAGGTATTGGGTTAGCCACGGCCAAGAAAATGCTGGAGGACGGAGCGGAGGTTTTTATTGTAGGGCGTAATGCAGAACGGGGTAGAAGAGCCTTGCATACTTTAGCAATGTTTTCTGAAAAGGTTCAGTATATAAAAGCAGATGTTAGCACCTTACAAGGATGCAAACAAGTAGCTGAGACCATTAAAGAAGGACCGGCAAAGGCAGATGTTTTAGTGAATTCAGCAGGAGTCTATAGCGAGAAGCGTTTAGAGGAAATAGCGGAAGAGGATTACTACAGCATAATGGATACTAATGTTAAAGGGACGCTTTTTCTGTGTCAGAGTTTAATGCCTCTTATAAGCGTGGGAGGAAGTGTTATTAATATAGCTTCCGATGCGGCACTGGAAGGCAACTACGGGTGTCCTATTTATTGCGCCTCAAAGGGAGCAGTGGTCGCTTTAACTAGGGCCTTAGCCTTGGATTTTGCAACTAAAATACGTGTTAATTGTATTTGCCCGGGAGATGTAGCAACACCAATGGTAGAAGCACAATTAAAGACAGGCCAATATACCTTGCAGGAGATGGCTCTGCCTTATCCCATGGAACGTATTGGCAGGCCGGAAGAGATTGCACATGTTATTTGTTCTGTGGCATCGCCTTTGAACAGTTATATGACAGGTTCTATAATTGCGGTAGACGGTGGACTAACAGCAAAATAAGAGAATTTAGGTTTACCATATTATTTTCGTTAAATATAGGCCTAAAAAACTTG
The DNA here is from genome assembly GCA_012719555.1 of Acholeplasmataceae bacterium. Lineage (GTDB taxonomy): Bacteria > Bacillota > Negativicutes > Acidaminococcales > Acidaminococcaceae > JAAYAE01. The sequence continues at coordinate 3,694 of JAAYAE010000003.1, forward strand.
AATAATTCCATAATAATATATACAATTAGAATAAAGCTTATAAAGCTTATAAAGCAAAATGCCTAAAATATTTAAACAAATGGGAGGAAACAAAAAATGAAAAAAATAGTTTTAGGAGTAGTTGCTGCAAGTTTATTGGCGCCTTCCGCTGCCTATGCAGCGCCAATGACCAGTATGGATAAAGGTACTGGGAAGATTGATGCGGCTTTTACCATGGGCTCAAGTTTAAAAGGTGAAGGTAGTAACGGCCAAAGCATTGATTTCGGTGGTAATAACCGCTATCGCTTGGGCGCGACCTATGGTTTAGGGGACAAGCTGGGTATTGATTACAAATATGTCGCTCACGCAGGGGATGAGGACTCTTCAGTACAATCCCATCAATTAAACTTAATGTATCAATTTAATCCTAACGTAGCTGCTTTTGCCGGTTATGTTCATAACAGAGCTAAAGTACAAGACGAATCAAATACTCAGAACGGGTATCAAGTAGGTGTTTTGGGGAATATGAAGATTGCTAAAAGAACCACTGCTTGGGCCAGCTTCGGTGTAGGTAATAAGATTACTGCTTATGAAATAGTCGTAGGCTATTATTTAACTAAGAATTTTGATGTAAACTTATTC
>JAAYAE010000314.1 GCA_012719555.1 Acholeplasmataceae bacterium
CACAAATAAATGAAAAAACAATTGTTTTAAACCTTTAGCAGAAAGTCAAAAGGTCAAGTTTCCACGTGGAAACTTGACCTTTTGACTTTCTGCTAAAGGTTTAAAACAATTGTTTTTTCATTTATTTGTGTTAGAATAAGAACATGAATAAGACAGAGCTAATGGTCAGAATAACAGGGGAGTGACGGATTTGAGCAGAGTTATAGCGGTAACGACCCAAAAAGGCGGAGTGGGAAAAACGACTACTAGCGTCAATTTAGCAGCTTGTTTGGCTGAAAAAAAGAAAAAAGTACTTTTGTTTGATAATGATCCACAGGGCAACGCAACAAGTGGTTTGGGCATTGTTAAAAACGGATTAACAAAGTGTGTTTATGATGTCTTGATTAATGATGAACCTATTGGGAATATTATTGTAAAAACAGAGTTTGGCGATTTATGGGTAGCTCCGGCAACGATTAATTTGGCAGGCGCAGAGATAGATTTAGTTAATAAACCGAGCAGAGAAAGCTGTCTAAAACGAGCATTAGAAGGTATTAGAGAAGATTATGATTATATAATTATTGACTGTCCACCGTCTTTAAGTTTGCTGACAATCAATGCCCTAACAGCGGCCGATTCCATTCTTATACCAATTCAGTGTGAATTTTATGCATTAGAAGGAGTTGCTCAACTTATGAGTACGGCTGAGCGAATCCAAGAGATGTTTAATCCTGAGTTGGAGTTGGAAGGTATTCTTATGACAATGTCAGATACTCGCACGAATTTAACCAATGATGTTGTAAGCGAAGTGAAGAAACATTTTCCTGCTCTTTTGTATAAAACAGTTATTCCACGCAGCGTACGGTTAGGTGAAGCACCGAGCTTTGGACAACCTATTAATATATATGATTCTAAATCTAAGGGTGCTGAGATGTATAGAGCATTAGCAAAGGAGGTATTGAAACATGGCCATTAAGACAAGTGGTTTGGGAAAATCAGGTTTGGACAGTGTGTTCGGTGGCAAAAAAGAAATAGTGCAAGCCTTTGCCAAGGGGGAAGCAACAGGCGAGATAGCTATAAATGATTTAATACCTAACCCATATCAACCTCGTAAGACTTTTGAACCGGCAAAGTTGAAAGAATTAGTTAATTCAATTCGAGAAAGCGGCGTAATTCAACCATTAATTGTCAGAAAAGCCGGCGAAAAATATGAAATAGTTGCCGGTGAGCGTCGCTGGCGAGCTGCCAAAGAGGTGGGATTGGATTTTGTTCCCGCTGTAGTGCGTAAATACGATGACGCTACCATGATGGAAGTGGCTTTAATAGAGAATATGCAACGTAGCGATCTAAACCCCATGGAAGAGGCTGAAGGTTTGCGTAATATGATGGAGAAATTAGGTATAACTCAGGCTGAAGTAGCAAAAAAAATGGGAATGAGCAAGACGGAAGTAAGTAATGCTCTAAGATTACTTAACTTACCTGACAGCATACGTAAATTTGTAGAAAAAGGTGATATGACAATGGGACAGGTGCGCCCATTGTTTGGAGTTGGCGATGAAAAACGTATGGAAGAGATGGCTATGCAAATCGTAACTAATGATTGGTCAGCTCGTACTGTTGAAGACGTCGTTAATGAATATAAAGAAGGTAACACGGTAAAAGTTGTTCGTGAGAAGATTACTAGTCTTGGGTTGGATGGCAAAAAAAAGAAAAACAATGTTAAAAAAACAACAAAAAAAGAACAGGATATTTACGCTAAGGATTTTCAAAATGATCTGACAGAATATTTGGGAACAAGAGTTAAGGTCGTGAAAGGTAGGGGTGATGCCGGGAAAATCATTATTGAATATTACTCCTATGATGATTTAGAAAGAATATATGAATTATTGCAAAAGAGCAAAATTTCAAAAAAAGACATACTTACTCGTGGCAATAACTTCAATATTTAAAATTTATTAAAATAAGGG
>JAAYAE010000315.1 GCA_012719555.1 Acholeplasmataceae bacterium
GTAACCATGTATTTTGCTTGTCGCAAGTTCATAATCAACGCCTCATTCCCATGTGTATAAGATTTTACTTATATTATATATCAAATTTATCTGTTTGACTTATAATTACCACGAATTCATAATAAAAGTAAGAAAAGTCTGACTTTTCAGCACGGGTATGGATTTTAAAAACATAAGGTGAAAGGGAGGGTGTTAAAATGCAGTTAAGTCATGCCGCTGTAGGTGGTACAGAAGATTCAGGTGATGTTCTTGTAGAAGTAGCCCCCGGACAGGGAACGTTGGAACTAGAAATTAATAGCAAAGTCTTAAGCCAGTATGGTAGTTCTATTAAAAAAACAGTTTTAGAAACACTTACTAGATTAAATGTTACAGATGCCAAAGTCATTGTTAAGGACAAAGGTGCTGTAGATCAAACAATACGTGCGAGATTAGTGACAGCTATATTTCGTGCGGCAGATATGAAAGAGAACTTACCATGGGGGGATTTATAATGAGTAGTAAAAATCGTTTAAGACGTACAATGATGTTTTTAAGTACTCAAAGAGCAGGATCTATAAGAGATGCTTATATATATGCCCCGGATTCTATTATTTTTGATCTTGAAGATGCGGTAGCTGTAAGCGAAAAAGACAGTGCTAGAGTTGCCTTATATCATGTTTTAAAATATGTTGACTATAAGGGGATTGAGCGTCTGGTACGCATTAATGGTGCGGACACGCCTTTTTGGAAAGAGGATATAAGAGCCTCAGTTGCTGCAGGTTGTGATGGAATACGTATACCAAAGTGCGAAACACCACACGATGTGGAAATTGTTGAGGAACAAGTTATAAACGCTGAAAAAGAATTTAATAGACCTATTGGCAGCACTCTTTTGCAGGTTGCTATTGAGACTCCTCTTGGGGTACGCAATGCCTATGAATTAAGCATGGCTTCTGAGAGAATTTTCGGCATTGCCATTGGAGCGGGAGACTTCATGCGTTCTATGCATGCACGTCGTCGCGACGACGGTGCAGAACTTTATGCTGCCAGAGCACAATTGGTATTGGCAGCTAGAGCTGCCGGTGTTCAGTGTTATGATACCGTGCATACTAAAGTAAAAGATTATGAAGGATTAGAGAGAGATACTCAGCTTATTTATGACATGGGCTTTGATGGTAAATCAGTTATTCATCCGTCCCAGATTCCTATTATCCATAAAGTGTTTACACCTACAGCGCAAGAAATTGAAAAGGCTCAAAAGATTATAAGCAAGTTGAGCAATGAAGCAAAAGAGGGCGTTGGCGTGTTTATGGTAGGGGAAGATATGATTGATGTTGCTATGCTTGAAGGCGCAAAACGTATCATGGCACTTGCAGAAGCTGCAGGCGCTTACAAGGGGGAATGACATTTATGAAGAACAAAGTGGGACGGGAGATTCCCGATGAATTTCTTAAGGAAGGTAAACAGGTTTTCCAAGGAGCGTTTGCTTTTGACAAGAATGTTTATTATAAAGTAGCTAGTAAAACAGTAGGAGTAAGTGATCCTAACCATACTAAAGTGCTTCCTGATTTAAAAGCTGCCATTATGGCTTGCGGGTTAAAAGATGGTATGACGGTTTCTTTTCATCATCATTTTCGCGATGGAGATTATGTAGTTTGCATGGTTATGCAGGCAATCGCCGAATTGGGTATTAAGGATATAATGGTGTGTGCAACATCTTTAGGAACAGCACACGATGCTTTGGTTCCTTTGATGGAAAGTGGAGTTATCACAGGCATTTCTTCTAGTGGCTTGCGTGGTAAGATAGGCAAGGCGATTTCTGATGGAAAATTGAAGAATGTAGCTTATATACGTTCACATGGTGGCAGAGCAGCCGCAATTGCGTCCGGTGCAGTTCATATAGATGTAGCATTCCTTGGGGCCCCGACAAGTGACGATTATGGTAATGCTCTCGGACAAGGTGGCATTTCCGATTGTGGAGTTCTTTCTTATGGTGAAGTAGATGCAAGGTATGCAGATAGGGTTGTAATTGTTACAGACACATTAGTGCCATTCCCCAACGTACCTGCTAGTATTAGTTGCAGTGATGTTGATTATGTTGTTGTGGTTGATAAAATTGGCGACTCGGAAAAAATTGCTAATCACACAATGCGCATGACTGAAAATCCTAGGGAATTAATTTTGGCTGAAAACGCTGCGCTTATCATGAAACATACACCATATTTTAAAGACGGATTTTCTTTTCAAACAGGTGGTGGCGGACCTTCTCTTGCTGTAACAAGGTTCTTGCGCCCCATGTTAGAAGAGGCTGGAATAAAAATAGGATTTACAGTAGGTGGATGCACAAAACCTATGATTGATTTGTTGAAGGAAGGCTTTATAGGGGCTATTATGGATTCTCAAGATTTTGATTTTGCCTCTGTGGAATCTGTACATAAAACACCGGGTCATTTTGAAATTACCACATCAGAATATGCAGATCCCTTTAATAAAGGAGCCTATGTAAACCGTTTAGACTATGTAATGCTGGGAGCTTTGGATATTGATATTGATTTTAACGTTAATGTAATTACTGGTGTCGACGGTGTTGTGCGTGGTGCACCCGGTGGCCATGTTGATGCGGCTGCAGGTAGCAAATGTACTGTAGTTATGGCTCCGCTAGTTCGTAAAGGTAGACTGTCGTCAGTAAGGGATAGAGTATTGACGGTAACAACTCCGGGAGAAACAGTAGATATTTTCGTAACAGAAGTAGGTTATGCTGTAAACCCTAGAAGACAGGATTTAATTGAAGCTCTGAAAAAGTGTCCTCTAAAGAGGTATACAATCGAAGGATTGCGTGATGAGGCTTATGCCTTAGCAGGCAAGCCGGAAGATACAAAATTTGAAGATAAAGTAGTTGCTTTGGTTGAATATCGGGACGGAACAATTATTGATGTTGTACGCAAACCGGCAAAATATGTTTTAGCCTAAGAAGTTAGTGTTGGCGTGTATAGGCAGGGATTTACCTCTTGGATAAAATTTCTGCCTATTTTGTAGAAGGTTAATTTAAATTCAGTGAGGAGGCTTATTATGGCAGAAGGAAAGAAAGAATTTACACCCTTCGGTTTAAAATGGTGGCTTTGCGGTGCGGTAATGTTTGTTATACTGGCAGCAGCTGCCACAGGATCCCTAACAACTGATTTAGCAGGTGCTTTCGCGTTAATGTTGGCTATTGGTATTATTTGTAATGAAATTGGTGAGAGAGTTCCTATTTGGAATGATTATGTTGGTGGCGGCCTTGTCTTAACCTTTTTGGTTTCTGCAGTGTTGTTTACTTACCATATTATTCCAAAGAAATATGCTGATTCTATTGGTTCTATCGTTATGGGTAGTAAAGTGGATTTCTTGACATTATTCATTATTTTCTTGATTACAGGTTCTATTCTAGCCCTAGAACGCAAATTGCTTATAAGATCATTTGCAGGCTACATCCCAGCCATTTTTGGGGGCTTGATTGGGTCTGCAATCCTAGGCATTATTGGAGGATTTTTGTTTGGTATTTCACCAAAACTTATTCTTTTGAACTATGTTCTTCCCATTATGGGAGGTGGCAACGGGGCAGGAGCGGTTCCTCTTAGCCAGATTTACGAATCGGTGACAGGCGACAAAGCTGCGCATTACTATACTTTTGCTATTACTATTTTGACGATAGCTAATATTTTCGCTATTTTCACAGCGGCTTTGCTGAATAAAGTAGGTAAAATGAAACCTTCTTGGACTGGCGATGGCACTACGCTTATGAAAAAAGAGTTTGAAGAAGAAAGCACAGGCAAAGATGTTATTCCTAGTTTAAAAGATTTGGGGGGCGCATTTTTCTTAACATTGGGTTTGTATGCTTTGGGTCGTTTATTTGCCAAAGCCATTTTGCCAAAAATATTTGGTGTTGCTATTCACCCCTTTGCTTATATGATTGTCTTTGTCGCAATAGTTGCGGCTTTAGGTATTGTTCCTGAGAGTACTAAAGCTGCAGCTAAGAGACTGCAATCATTTATGACGACAAACATGATACTTATTATCATGGTAGGTGTTGGAGTTGATACTAACATTAACGAGCTTCTTGCCGCAATCAATCTTGAAAATGTAGTAATTGCTCTACTTATCGTACTGGGGGCAATTTTTGGATCGGCTATTGTTGGTAAATGGGTTGGTTTCTATCCCGTTGATGCTGCTATTACAGCCGGCCTTTGCATGGCTAATCGTGGTGGTTCAGGGGATCTGGCAGTACTTGGAGCTTCCAAGAGAATGGGGCTTATGGCTTATGCACAATTATCTTCGCGTCTTGGTGGTGGTATAGTGCTAGTAATAGGCAGTATATTGTTTGGTGCGTTTCTTGGTGCAAAATAAGATATAATCAAATTTAAAACACTGTCTCAAGTAAGAATTGAGGCAGTGTTTTTTAGATATTTAAAGAGGAAAGATGTGGTATAATTTATAAGAA
>JAAYAE010000316.1 GCA_012719555.1 Acholeplasmataceae bacterium
ATAAAAATAGTGTAATAAGACGATTTTTGTCTAAAACACTTCAAAGTTCACAAAAAAGATAACAATTCAGTGCTTTATTTTCACATGTTTGGCAGGAATATGTATAGTTTTGGCGAATATAGTAATTAAGAACTAAGTGGACAAGGGTTCACTTACAGAGGAGGTCTTAATTATGACAGTAAACGTTCGTGGTAAAAACATCGACGTAACACCGGCTTTAAGAGACTATGTAGAGAAAAAAGTATTGACTATTACAAAACAGTTTAAAGTGGTAGGAGACATTTCTGCAGTTATGCGTGTAGAAAAAGATCAACATATAGTGGAAATAACGGTACCTGCTAGTGGTATTGTTTTGAGAGCGCAAGAAAGTACTAAGGATATGTATTCTTCTATTGATTCTTGTGTAGATAAAATAGAGAGACAGATTCACAAGTATAAAACGCGTTTAATGCGCCGCAAATATAGCAATTTCAGAGATGATTTCATTGCTGCAGCTCCAAAAGATGAAGCAGATGATGGGGAATTTGCAATTGTGCGTAACAAAAAATACGTGTTAAGGCCTATGAATGTACAGGAAGCGGTTATGCAGATGAACCTTTTGAACCATGATTTCTTTGTATATTTTGATGACGCCACCGAGGAAGTAAGCGTTATTTATCGCCGCAAGAATGGTGATTATGGCTTGATTGCTCCAAAGCTTAAATAAGTTCATGAAAATTTTACAAAAAACCTAGAGCAGTTGCTCTGGGTTTTTTGACTTTTAATGTCTAGTCTGATAAAATTATTGGATAGGCATGGTGGGCATTTGACCCAGAAGCTAATGAGGAGTGATCGTGTTGCTCGAAACACTTATGAAAAAAATATTCGGAGATCCGAATGCAAAAGAGTTGAAAATCTGTCAAGGCTATGTTGAGCAGATTAATGCGTTGGAACCGGAGATGGTAAAACTAAGCGACGCAAGCTTATATGCCAAGACTTCAGAATTTAAATTGCGGTTATCAAAAGGCGAAACCTTAGATGATATTTTAGTGGAAGCGTTTGCTGTTGTGCGAGAAGCAGCCCGTCGTGTTTTAGGGCTGCGGCATTTTGACGTCCAGCTTATAGGTGGGTGTGTCTTGCATAGAGGCAAGATAGCTGAAATGCGTACAGGTGAAGGTAAAACTTTGGTTGCTACGTTGCCGGTGTACTTGAATGCACTGACGGGTGAAGGTGTTCATGTAGTTACAGTTAACGAATACTTAGCTCGCCGTGACAGCGAGGATATGGGGCGTGTTTATAGATTCTTGGGATTGACTGTAGGATTAGTCAAGCATGAAATGGATTTCCCTGAGCGAAAAGCTGCTTATGCTGCTGATGTTACCTATGGCACTAATAATGAATTTGGTTTTGACTATCTGCGTGATAATATGGTTGTCTCTGTAGACCAAATGGTGCAAAGACCACTCAGTTTTGCCGTTGTAGACGAAGTGGATAGTATTTTGATTGATGAAGCGCGTACTCCTCTTATTATTTCAGGCCCAGGTGAGAAATCCACTGATTTATATAAGACCTTGTCACGTGTTGTTGCTCAAATGACTGCCGGTGAAGAGAACGATTATACTGTTGATGAAAAGTTGAAAACCGTCGCTCCCACAGAAAAAGGAATATCCAAAGCAGAAAAACTTTTGGGTGTAAAAAACATGTATGATGGTGAAGCAAGTGTGGATTTTTCCCATCAATTAATGCAGGCCTTAAAAGCTAAGGCTCTAATGATTCGTGACCGCGACTATGTAGTTAAAGATGGTGAAGTAATCATAGTTGATGAGTTTACAGGTCGTTTAATGTTTGGACGTCGTTTTTCGGAAGGCTTGCATCAAGCAATTGAGGCAAAAGAAGGTGTTAAAGTTGAACGTGAAAGTCAAACTTTGGCTACTATTACTTTTCAGAACTACTTCCGTATGTACAAAAAACTATCCGGCATGACGGGCACTGCTAAAACTGAAGAACAAGAATTCCAGAAGATTTATAGGCTGGATGTTATTGTTATACCAACTAATAAACCAATGATTCGTATTGATTATCCGGATGTTATTTATAAAACAAAGAAGGCTAAATACAAGGCAGCAGCAGATGATATTTCGGAATGTCATAAGACCGGCAGGCCTGTTCTGGTTGGTACTACGTCAATTCAACAATCCGAGGAATTATCCGGGGTTTTGAAACATCGCGGAATTAAACATAATGTACTAAATGCGAAGTTTCATGAAAAAGAAGCGGAAATCATTGCTGATGCCGGTCAATATGGTGCTGTTACTATAGCTACAAATATGGCAGGGCGTGGTACTGATATTGTGCTTGGTGAAGGAGTCCCTGAACTTGGCGGGTTGCATATAGTAGGTACAGAACGCCATGAGTCAAGACGTATTGATAACCAGTTGCGTGGACGTTGCGCTCGCCAAGGAGATCCCGGTTCTACGCGCTTTTACCTTTCCCTTGAAGATGATTTAATGCGTCTATTTGGATCTGATAATATATCCGGCATTATGGATAAGTTGGGAATGGAAGATGATGAACCTATTGAACATAAATTGGTGACACGTTCAATTGAGTCTGCTCAGAAAAAAGTTGAGTCACGTAACTTTGATATGCGTAAACATGTTTTGGAGTATGACGATGTTATGAATCAGCAACGTGAGGTTATTTACGAACAACGTCGTAGAATACTTATAAAAGGTGATTTGAGAGAAAATATTATTGATATGATTAATCGTTTGGTTGATCGTACTATGACTATGTATGCACCTCCTGAGGTTTATTCGGAGGAATGGGATTTGCCGGCTATGATTGCTTATGCCGAAGAATTTTATGCTCCTGAAGGTAAGCTTACAGTGGAACATTTGCAAACTTTAAGCCGCGAAGAGCTTGATGAGTATCTTCATGAGACAGCCATTAATCATTACGAGGAACGTGAAAACATGATGGGTTCCGGGGTAATGCGCGAATTGGAAAATTTGGTTATGTTGAAAGTTGTAGACAGCCAATGGATGGAACATCTAGATGCTATGGATATGCTGCGTGAGGGCGTAGGTCTTAGAGCCTATGGACAAAGAGATCCTTTAGTAGAATATAAGTTCGAAGCTTACGATATGTTTGAAGCTATGAAAGGTGCTATTCAAGATGATGTGGTAAGATATATTTATCGGGTTAATTTAGTATCTCAGCCCAAAGTAGAGGATCATTTGGCCAATGCTTCGGTGAACAATCCCAGTGGTGACAGTGAGACTGAGAAAAAACAGCCTTTGCATAATAAAAATGAAATAGGGCGCAATGATCCTTGTCCATGTGGTAGTGGGAAAAAGTATAAAAACTGTTGCGGAAAAGAAAAATGATTTTAAACGAAGTCAGGGTCATAAGGCTCTGACTTTGTTTGGGTTATGTTTAACTTGCTTTGAAAGGGCGTGTGAAACTTGCTTATAGAAGAATTAAGACCAGAAATTGCTAATTTAAAACTTAAGCTTGACGAAATGAGGGGATCTCTTTGACGTCGTTCGCAAAGAGGACCGAATTGCTGAATTAGAACACAAGATGGCCGAGCCTGGGTTTTGGGATGATCCTGATGCTGCCCAAAAAATGTCTCAAGATGTTAATGGACTAAAAGACGAAACAGGAATTTTCCGCTCACTGGAACAGCGAGTGGAGGATTTGGATACTATGTGGGAAATGGCCATGGAAGAAAATGATGATAGTATTCAAGATGAGATGGAGGAATCTTTAGCTAAAGCAAAAGCTGATGTAGAGCATTTAGAAATGGGTATGTTGTTATGCGAAGAATATGACGCTAATAACGCTATTTTAACCTTGCATGCAGGGGCCGGCGGGACTGAGGCTCAGGATTGGACTTCTATGTTACTTCGTATGTTCACACGTTTTGCTGAACGCGAAGGCTATCAAGTTGAAATGTTGGACTTTCTTCCCGGTGATGAAGCTGGTGTAAAAAGCTGTACACTGGCTATTAATGGTCACAATGCCTACGGATATTTGAAATCAGAAAAGGGTGTACATCGTCTAGTACGTATTTCACCCTTTGATGCTAATGCTAGGCGTCATACCTCATTTGCGGCTGTTGATGTTATGCCGGAAATTGATGATAATGTGGAAATAGATATTAACACATCGGATTTGCGTGTAGATACTTATAGAGCAAGCGGAGCAGGTGGACAGCATGTCAATAAAACCTCATCTGCTGTGCGAATGACACACTTACCAACAGGAATAGTAGTACAGTGCCAAAATGAACGGTCACAAATCCAAAATAGGGCACGGTGTATGCAATTATTACGGGCAAAGTTGTTTGAGTACGAAAAAAAGAAACAAGATCAGTTGAAAAGTGATCTGGCTGGAGACTATCAAGCCATTGAATGGGGAAGCCAAATTCGTTCTTATGTTTTTCAGCCCTATACTATGGTAAAAGATCATCGTACAAATACCGAGACAGGCAATGTTCAGGCCGTCATGGATGGAGATTTAGAAAAGTTTGTTGAAGCTTATTTGCGTAGCTTGAGAAAAGCAGTGTGATTTTTGAAGACAGAATAGGAGTCGCATTTTGAAAAAGAACTATAATAAATTTTTGTTACTAATTATACTTGTTGGTTTATTTTTTTCCCTGTTTTTAAATTGGCAACGTTATAAAGTAGAACAGGCTAATACTATCGTTGAAACGGTAATGGAGTATGCAGCCATTACGAGACTTGCACATTCAGAGGGAATTACTGAGGGCGAAGCCTTAAAAATTTTCAAGGATAAAGGCGTTACTACTTTGGCGCTTTTTGATACTACTCTTGATAAATTATCCAATGCAGGTGCTGTTTCAGTGGTAACAGGAGCTGAACTTTTGCACGCCCAAAAGCTTGGACAATTGGCACCTGAGTGGCAGGCTATTGTAAAAAACACGGAGTTTAATAGTGCTGCTGTTTATATATCACAAGGTAAGAGCCCTAGGGCATTGCAAGACATAGAAGAGGATATTGCATTACGTTTCGGCAAAAATCGCCTGAAAGTTTTGAATCAGGAACCTAAGATTCTGCAATTCACCGGTGATTTAGATATGATTAAGGATAATTTCTCTACGGACGAACAAAAAGGTGTCAGAGAAATGGATTTGGGCATATCTTCGGACGAATTAGCAGCGGCGAAAGCGGCTGGGTTCATGGTTATGGTTCGACCGGTAAATTATAGTGTTCCCTATACTGAAACGGCAGCCGGTTCCAAGAAGCAAATTGATGCTTTTTTTGCTCGCTTGGATGCTAGTGGGGCCAAGGTTTCTTCTCTTGTGCCTAGCGGAAAAAGTGTTTTGGGATTTAAGACGGATATGCCCTATGTGGCAAAAAAAATGCAAGAACGCAAAATAACACTTGGTATGGTAGAAGGAGTCACCCAGCTGCAATTTGCACCGGCAGAAGGATTGACTGAGTTGGCGAAGCTAACTGGGTACCAAGTAGCGCGAACTTATGTCATTGATAAGATAGAACAAAAGCGTATGTCGATGTATGACGCTTTTCGTAGGTGGGCTCTGTCAGATGAAGAACGTAATATTCGCATAAATTATATTAAAACTTTTCTGACTCCTAGAGATGGCAAAACGCTTTTGGCTACAAATGTTGATTATGTTGATAAAATTTGTCGTAGCGTTGAACAAAAAGGTTTTACTAGTGGCGAGGCTGGAATTTTTAAGCCTTATCTTTCCAATGCCTTTTTAATCTTACCGTTAATTTTTGCTGTAGTAGCCGCATGGGTCATATATGCAGGTCTCTTGTTTAATTTATCAGACCGTAAACAATATATCTTATTATTATTTGGCGGTCTTTTGCTTAGTGCAGGGCTGTTTGTACCAGGAAAGTATACTATAGTGCGACTTACGGTAGCATTAGGTTCAGCAACAATGATTCCCGTTTTATCTATGAATTATATTATGCAG
>JAAYAE010000317.1 GCA_012719555.1 Acholeplasmataceae bacterium
AAATGTATATATATTGATCCACCATTTAACACTGGAAAAACTTTTGACCACTATGCTGATGGGTTAGAAAATAGTATATGGTTATCAATGATAAAAGTGCGGCTAGAACTTATGCGTGAATTACTTTCAGATGACGGCGTAATTATGGTGCATATTGATGATGATGAAATGCCATATCTAAAAATACTTATGGATGAGATATTTATTGCTAAAGGGCAACTTTGCAATAATGGGAATAATAGGAATAATAGAGGTAATCACGTAGCAACAGTCGTATGGCAAAAAAAATTTGCTCCTCAAAATGATGCAAAATTTTTTTCTGATGTTCATGACTTCATTTTGGTTTACGCGAAAGATATTAAAAAATTAAGACTTAATCCCATTGAGCGTTCAGATGAACAAAATGCTAGATATGTAAATAAAGATAATGATCCAAGAGGGCCGTGGACTTCTAGCGATTTAACGGTAAAGACACCTAATCCTCAATGGCTTTATTCTATTGATTTACCTAGTGGCCGTAGTGTAAAGCCGTCTAAAAGTAGAAGTTGGGGGTTTTCGAAGGAAAGGTTTGATGAACTAGTAGCTGATGGTAGGATTTGGTTTGGTGAAAATGGTGATACTATGCCACGACTAAAGAGGTTTTTGAGAGATGTAAGAAATGGAATAGTTCCTAAAACCATATGGTTTAGAGATGAAGTCGGTGATAATAGTGAAGGCAAAAGAGAAATAAAGAAATTCGTCAATATTGATAACAAGGTTTTTACTACTCCTAAACCAGAACGGTTACTTCGAAGGATTATTCATATTGCAACGGTGGAGGGGGATTGGGTCCTTGATGCTTTTTTGGGATCAGGAACAACATGTGCTGTAGCTCATAAAATGAACCGTAAATGGATTGGGTTAGAAAATGGCAACCAACTGGATGAAATTTGTGTTCCAAGATTAAAAAAAGTCATTGACGGTGAAGATGATGGAGGTATAACTAAAGCAATAGGCTGGAAAAAAGGCGGGGGATTTAGGTACTATGACACATATTTTAAATCGTGTGATAAGTAGCTGGCTAAAAATGTGGTATGAAATCAGATACTTAAATAACATTAAAAAGAGGAAGTCTTTAGCTGTCGAAATTCGATAGAAAATTTTGACAACACAGAATAAAAAATATGCTTTTCATTCTGACTCATAATTATTGATTTGTAGAATTTTATTATTAAGGCCCGGTACTACGGGTCCTTTTATTTTGTTGCTGTGGAATATAGCGAACATATGTTTGCATAAAGCTCCCAAAAATGATATTATAATAATAGACTAGTCAATACAAATATAAATGAGGTAGATGCAAACGAATAGTAAGTTTTTAAACACAATATCAATGGGTGATTCAATAGAATTACTGAAGCAGTTAGAGGATAATTCTGTCGACGCAGTGATTACAGACCCACCGTATTCTAGTGGGGGAAGAACAGCTAGCGAAAGGGCGCAAGCACCATCAAATAAGTACGAGCAGACATCTAATAAAATTATACATAGACCGGATTTCCCAGGAGATACAATGGATTCGAGGTCATGGTTACATTGGTGTATTTTATGGATTAATGAATGTCATAGGGTATTAAAACCTGAAGGCTATTTTCTTATGTTTTCAGATTGGCGGCAATTACCGACCGCATCAGATGCAATACAAATGGGAAATTTAATATGGCGGGGGATTGTTGCTTGGAATAAGGGAAACGGAAGCCGCGCACCACATAAGGGATACTTTCGTCACCAATGTGAATACATTGTATGGGGGACTAAAGGGAAGTGTCTACACGCTCAGCATGCAGGACCATACCAAGGGTGTTTTGATTTCCCGGTAAAGCAAAGTGATAAATTTCATTTGACTGGCAAACCAACATTGCTCATGGAAGAATTAGTAAAAATTGTTCCGGAAGGTAGCATTGTGTTAGATCCTTTTGCCGGTTCTGGGACAACATGCGTAGCAGCACTTAAGAATAATCGTCAGTTTGTTGGATTTGAAAAAACACAGGTGTATTATGAAGTTGCGTTAGAGCGGTTAAAACAATAGGAGAAAGAGCTGATGCCTTAACGGGTGTCGGCTTTTTTGTAGTATAATAAAAGTGAGTCTGTAGAAAAATTTGATGGAGGATGTTACCAAATGGATTACATGTATAGATTTCGTTCTATTACAAGGCTATTGGAAAATAAAGAACTTGAAAATCAGGGAATATATTTTGCTAAATGTGAAGAACTTAATGACCCGGTAGAAAGGGTTATGGAGCAGGAGCGTAAAGAACTTAAAAGGAAGCAGCGCATAGAAACAGCACAGAAAACATTCTGGGGAGTAGTTGCCGGTGTAATTATAGGCACTGTAGTAAGTAGATAGCGTTTCAAGGCCCTCGTGAGAGGGCCTATTTTCTTTTAGCTAATATTATGATATACTGAAATATGTGTATTTTAATGTAGCATAATATTGT
>JAAYAE010000318.1 GCA_012719555.1 Acholeplasmataceae bacterium
CAGCTACAGGATATTATCCGTTTGAAATGGCAGATAAAGATGGCAAATTAGTTGGCTATGATATTGATGTTGCTAATGCTTTGGGTAAGGAATTAGGCGTAAAAGTGGAATTCCAAAACTATGCTTTCAGTGGTTTAATACCTGCCTTGCAAGCTAAGAAAGTTGACGTTGTTATTGCCGGTATGACTGTTACAGATAAGCGCAAAGAGGTTGTAGATTTTTCCGACACTTACTTTACTTCTGGACAGGCACTTTTGGTTAATAAAAACTATCCTAATGTTAAGACTTGGGAGGATTTAGATAAAACCTGAAATGTTATCGCCGTTTCCATGGGGACAACGGCTGATCAGACGGCTACTAAAATGTTTAAGAACGCAACCGTTAAAAAATTCGATGGTTCGGCAATGGCGGGTCTTGAACTTTTGAATGGAAATGCCGTTGCAGTTATTCATGAAGTACCTTGGGTAGCTATTTATAATAAAAGAAATCCTGAGAAAACATATACGGTACTTAAGCCTTTCACAACGGAAAATCTTGGCATAGCGATTCCTAAGGGCAATCCAGAACTTGTAGCTGCGGTAAATAAGTTTGTGGCAAAATATAAGGCCAGTCCAGAATACAAGAAAAATTATGATTATTGGTTTGTTGATATGAAGTGGTGGGATATGGTTCCAGCCAAGAAATAAGTTCTTATAATTGGAGGTTGTGAACTTTGCAACATTTAGATTTTAGCGTTCTAATAGAGTATTTACCTGCGATTATGGATGGTCTATTTATGACCATTAAAATTTCTGTTATGTCAATTATTTTGGGCAGTATTATGGGGGTTGGCGGAGCGCTTTGCCGCACGTCTAAATCATTACTGTTGCGTAGCATAGGTAATATTTATGTTGAGTGGATAAGAAACACGCCACTTTTAATTCAAATTTTATTTATTTATTTTGGGTTAGGAGTATTTTTCAACCTTAGTCCCATGGTTGCTTCGGTATTGGCGCTGTCATTTTTTTCCGGTGCATATATTACAGAAATTATTAGAGCTGGGATTAGGTCAATCCATCGTGGACAGCGAGAAGCAGCTCTTTCTATTGGTATGACTGAATGGCAGGTAATGCGCTTGATTATATTACCACAAGCGATTAAAAGGATTTTACCGCCTTTGGCTGGACAGTTTATTACTCTGATTAAGGATTCTTCCCTTGTTTCGGTTATTGCTGTTACAGATTTGACCTATGTAGCCAAAAATATTGTTACTATTACTTTCCGTGCTTTCGAAGTATGGTTTGCTATCGCTGCCTTTTACTTCATATTATCATTTGGCTTGTCCTTGGCGGTGAGAAAACTGGAAGAAAGGCTGGCTGAAAGTGATTAAATTAAAGAATGTTTATAAAAATTATGGTTCCCTTGAAGTACTAAAGGATGTTTCTCTAACCGTAGCACAAGGTGAGGTTGTCGTAATTATTGGCCCAAGTGGTTCAGGTAAGAGCACGCTTTTAAGAACAATAAACGGACTGGAGACCATTGAGGGCGGAGAAGTTTGTATTGATGACTTTTTAGTCCATGCTTCAGAAGCCAACTTATACAAGGCTCGCCAACTAACTGGGATGGTATTTCAACAATTCAATCTTTTTAATCATAAAAATGTTTTAGACAATGTCACTATTGGACCTATTCATGTACAAAATAAGTCTCGTGCTGAAGCAGAAGAAATTGCTAAAGCTTTATTGATAAAAGTAGGTCTACCGGAAAAAGCATTTGTCTATCCTTCAAAGTTATCAGGTGGACAGCAGCAACGGGTAGCCATTGCCAGAGCTTTGGCAATGCATCCTCAGGTAATGCTTTTTGATGAACCTACGTCTGCACTTGATCCGGAAATGATTTCTGAGGTTTTGGAAGTAATAAAAGGTTTAGCTCGGGATGGCATGACCATGGTAGTAGTAACCCATGAAATGGGTTTTGCGCGTGAGGTTGCCGATCGGGTTGTTTTTATGGATGAGGGAGTTATTTTAGAAGAAGCACCACCTCAGGAATTTTTTTCTAATCCAAAGAATGAAAGAACAAGAATGTTATTGAGTAGAATACTTAAACATTAATTAATGCTGTGACTGACAAATACATGTCACTCCTTTTTTATACTATTTTTTGTGAAATTCCGATAAAAAAAGGAGAAAAGCACTTGGGTGGCGAATTAATATTTATAGCATATAAAAATGATAGGAAATGAGTTGATGTCTATTATGAAAACTATAAGGGCTGTAAATAAAATTGTTGCAGGAATACATACACAAGATGGTGCAGGTGTTAAACTTGTAAGAGTCATTGGACATAACGATACAAGTGAGTTTGATCCTTTTCTTATGCTGGATGCTTTTGATTCATCAAACCCAGCAGACTATATATAAGGCTTTCCTTGGCATCCACATAGAGGTATTGAAACAATAACATATTTGTTGCAAGGTGATATTGAACACGGCGACAGCTTAGGGAATAAGGGCAGTATTTTAGATGGTGAATGTCAGTGGATGACTGCAGGTTCAGGCATTATTCATCAAGAGATGCCTCAGGTGAGCAAAAGAATGCTTGGTGTACAGTTGTGGCTTAATTTGCCCGCTAAGGATAAGATGGTACCGCCAAAATACCATGGGATAACAAATCAAGATATTCCCGTAATCAAGGAAAATAATAGTAAAATACATATTATTGGTGGAACATATAAGAACCATAAAGGTGCTGTTGAGGGGGATTATATAAAGCCACTGCTTTTGGATGTGGAACTAGAGGCTGAAGCCGATTGGGCTATAGATGTTACGCATGAAGAGACTTTGTTCATTTACATATTTTACGGGTCAGGTAATTTTGGACAAGACCAGAAAAATGCTATTGAAGAAAAGCATGCGGTATTATTTGGTGAGGGAGATGTTTTGAAAGTTAAGGCATCTGAAAAGGGAGTTAGATTTTTACTTATGGCAGCCACTCCATTGCATGAACCCATCGCTTGGGGAGGACCCATAGTTATGAATACGAAAGAAGAATTGAATATTGCTTTTAAAGAATTAGAAGAAAATAAG
>JAAYAE010000319.1 GCA_012719555.1 Acholeplasmataceae bacterium
AAACAAATAGCAGTTTGTACTTGTAAAAAAATGGAAATGATTAAAGCAACAACAACGATGAAAATTGCCAAATATTTATACTCGCGATACAGGAATGCCATAGCCCCTTCATGAATATAACCGGCAATTTCTTTCATACGATCATTACCATCGCTTGCATTACTAATGGCAATACTAAGCATCATTGCTACCGCCAATGCAACTAAACCGATGACAACAGACAACATTAGATAAGTACTCAAAACAAATACCCCTTTCAATCCTCTTATTTTTTTAGTACAAAAACTCAAACAACTTTATTGAAACTTAGCAATCAGCATACTTATTACACCAAACGCTATACCTAACACTACTGTTATTTTGGCTAGCATATCATCCATATCATTTGATTTACCACCAAACATGGACTCACCGCCGCCGCCAATAGAACCGGACAGGCCTGCGCTTTTGCCGGACTGCAGTAATACAGAAGCCATTAGAGCTATACAGACTATAACATCTAAAACCATTAATATAGTTACAAACACGTTGTTACCCCCTTTTCCTTAACATCACCATAGTATTTTACCACAAAGTACCCTTTGTTACAATTATTTATCGAGTAATTTTGTACAATTTCACACTTTTTTACTAAAAAAAGCGATTACTTGTCATTTTTAAACTTTTTTATTAATTCCGGCACCAAAATATCCATATTTTCCGTGCCCAAACGGGCAAAAAACTCTTTTCTAGCCGGATGTAAGGCCCCTATGTTTTTCATTGCAAAGTTGTGTTGAGCTGCATGAGTAAAATCTGATTTCCAGACTGCGGCATTTTTTTTCACTTGGTCAAATAGCCTATCACCTTTTACGGTGTTAACCAGTACAACCGTAACGCCCTTATTATCACTAAGTTCCGGGAATTTAGTTTCTACTCCCCAATAATCAGCAATAGTTAAATCAGCGCTGCTATGTTCATTATTATAGCGACAGACACTACAGCTTGGACGCACACTTATATTTTTTAAGAAAGCCTGCATATAAGAACTTTCTTGTTTCACTTCTTTTACAAGTTTTTTTTCACCGGCAAAAATAAGGTTGAACCCATTCCAGCCGCTTGTTTTGTCCCTGAAATTAACATTAACTACTTTTTCACCGATTTTTTCCTCAACTTCACTGAGTTTCTCGCGATAAACCTTGGGACTCGGTACCCCGTGACACACTAAATCAACAGCAAATAAATTATCATATTCTCTACCCAGGAAAGTTTTTAGTCCTGCGACTTGGCAGGGTGTACCACTAAAAAGAATGAGTTCCCCTTTTTCCAGTACTTCTTGCACAAGGGAATAAATATTTCCCATTCTGCTTTGTAAATATTTTGAACCACGCAACAAGGCCAAATCTTCAACGGTATTTATAAGTATATGATGCACTGACAAATCTGTATCGAAAGCTGCTCCGACCACATATCCATTTTGTTTTAACGTATAATCAGCTAGTAAAGAAAAACACCCGCCGGATGAACTGTTCATACGCACCTTTTCATCTCTATTGTAACAAGCATAAACAGACTGTACTTCGCGGTGTTTAGGGAGATTTATTACGGGGCATACCCGTTCGCAAAGACCGCAATTAATACACATTTCTTTGTCAATATTAGGATAAACAAAACCCTCGCTGTCTTCTTTCATTGCTATACACTGTTTAGGACAACGATTAGCGCAAGCGCCACATCCGACACAATCCTTTTTATCCAAAATAATAATCATAGTTTTCCCGCCTTTTATAAATAATTTAACAAAGGCCAACTCTACTTAGCAAAAGGCAACCGATAAAAACTCTATCGGTTGCGGCTAAAGCAATCATTTTAAGTTCTTTAAGTTGTAAAACACTTTCTTACCATTGTACTGTGCCGCACTAGCTAAATCCTCTTCAATACGCAGCAACTGATTATATTTAGCTACTCTTTCAGATCTAGCAGGCGCACCGGTTTTAATTTGTCCCGCATTTACGGCTACAGCAATATCTGCCAAAGTAGTATCTTCTGTTTCTCCGCTGCGATGGGAGATTACGCAAGTATATCCAGCACGCTTAGCCATTTCAATAGCTGCAAAAGCTTCTGTCAAAGTACCAATTTGGTTAACTTTAATCAAAATAGAATTTGCAACGCTGCCTTTAATTCCTTTTTCTAAACGTTCTACATTAGTCACAAACAAATCGTCTCCGACTAATTGAATCTTATCCCCCAATTTCTCCGTCAGAAGT
Organism: Acholeplasmataceae bacterium; assembly: GCA_012719555.1. Taxonomy (GTDB): domain Bacteria; phylum Bacillota; class Negativicutes; order Acidaminococcales; family Acidaminococcaceae; genus JAAYAE01. The sequence continues at coordinate 2,244 of JAAYAE010000319.1, forward strand.
TTCCAACCTTTCCAGTCATCTTCTGCTAAACCATCTTCAATGGAAATAATAGGATACTTCTTACAAAGTTCTTCATACCAAGCTACCATTTGTGCTGCTGTTTTTGTTACACCTTCTCCAACCAAATGATATTTTCCGGCCTTAAAAATTTCACTAGCGGCCGTGTCAAGGGCAATCATTACTTGTTCACCAGGTTTGTAGCCGGCATTTTTTATAGCTTCCACAATAACTTGAATTGCTTCCTCGTTTGATTTCAAGTTAGGAGCAAAACCACCTTCATCACCAACGGCAGTTGATAATCCTTTTGCGTGCAAGACGGCTTTTAAACTATGGTAAATTTCCACATTCATGCGCAAGGCTTCGCTGAAAGAGGTAGCTCCCACAGGCATTGCCATAAATTCTTGAATATCAACATTGTTATCAGCATGTGCACCGCCATTTAGAATATTCATCATAGGTACGGGCATTTCTTTGGCATTTATGCCACCTAAATATTGATACAAGGACATATCAAGTGATTCTGCAGCCGCTTTGGCAACTGCCATGGAGACTCCCAGAATTGCATTAGCGCCCAACTTTCCCTTATTTTCTGTACCATCAAGCCTTATAAGCATTTCATCGATTTCCACTTGGCGTACAGGATCCAAGCCAATAAGGGCTTCGGCAATTATATCATTAACATTGTCAATTGCTTTATTTACGCCTTTACCCATATAACGAGCTTTATCACCGTCACGCAATTCTATAGCTTCATGTATGCCGGTTGAAGCTCCGGAAGGAACCGCTGCTCTTCCTTTAGTACCGTCATCTAAAAGCACATCCACTTCCAAAGTAGGATTGCCCCTGGAATCCAAAATTTATCTTGAATAAACTGCCTCAATTAATGCCATGTTGTACACCTCTTCATTATTTATTATTTAAAAGGCTAGTGCCAGTCATTTCTGCCGGTTTAGCTAAACTTAACAATTCTAATAGCGTAGGCGCTATATCTGATAATTTGCCCGCATGCAAAGTTCTCCGGCAAGAGTCATCAACAACGATGAACGGAACCTTATTAGTGGTGTGCGCCGTATAGGGTACATGTGTTTTTTCATTTTCCATACATTCACAATTACCATGGTCAGCGGTTATGCAAACCACCCCTTGCAACACGCGCATTTTTGCAATTATGCGCCCAACACATTCATCAACAACTTCCATTGCCTTTATAGCCGCACGCAATATTCCTGTATGTCCAACCATATCAGGATTGGCAAAATTTAAAATTATCATATCGTATTTATCTTCGTCTAAAAGCTCCAAGAGTTTTTCTGTTAACAAATAAGCACTCATTTCCGGTTGTAAATCATATGTAGCTACTTTAGGAGAAGGTACAAGTTCTCTATCTTCACCCACATTAGGTACTTCATTACCGCCATTAAAAAAGAAAGTAACATGAGCGTATTTTTCTGTTTCCGCAATGCGTAATTGCAGCAGTCCTGCCTTTGCCACAACCTCGCCCAAAGTATTTACCAGAGTTGTAGGTGGAAAAGCAACTTTTGCTTTTATGGTAGCATCATACTCTGCCATACAAACAAAATTTACTGGAAATGCTTTTGGCAGACGCTGAAAATAGGGGAAATCTTCATCAACAAAAGCTCTTGTTATTTGTCTTGCCCTATCAGGGCGAAAATTAAAAAATATTATTCCATCCTTGTCTTTAACGCATGATTTATCATCGTTACCTACGATAAACGGTACGACAAACTCATCATCTACGCCCTTTGCATAAGAGGCTTCAATACCTGCTGCTGCTGAGGAAACTTTATCACCTTGGTGCAATGTTATGGCATTGTACGCTTTTTCCACTCTGTCCCAACGTTTATCTCTGTCCATAGCGTAATAGCGACCGGACACAGTAGCAATTTCTCCCACACCCAATTTTTTTATTTCTGCTTCCAGCTCTTTTACATAAACTATGGCACTTTGTGGTGGTGTATCACGTCCATCTAAAAAAACATGAATATATACCTTTTTTAGTCCAATTTTTTTAGCCATTTCCAATAACCCATATAAGTGTTTTTGATGACTATGAACCCCACCGTCAGACAATAGGCCCATAATATGCAAAGCCGAGCCTTCATTTTGCACAACAGACATAAGGCCCTGTAAGACGGAGTTTTTAAAAAAGTCTCCGTCCTCAATGGCCTTAGATATTCTTGTTAGTTCTTGATAGACAATGCGCCCCGCCCCAATATTTAAATGTCCTACTTCCGAATTACCCATTTGTCCTTCAGGCAAACCTACATCTAAACCGGAACAAGCTAATTGTGTGTTTGGATATTCCTTAAATAAAGCTGTTAAATTAGGCGTTTTTGCCTGCGTTGCTGCGTTACTTGGAGAGTCTTTAGCAATTCCCCAGCCATCTAAAATCATAAGCATTACCGGTTTTTTGGCCATTTTTTCTCCTTAAAAATTACGTACAATAGCAGCAAAACTAGCTGCTTCCAAACTAGCGCCGCCAACCAATACACCGTCTATGCCGCTAATATGAAAATCAGCTGCATTGGTATCCTTAACGCTGCCCCCATAAAGTATCCTTATTTTTCCGGCCACAGTTTCGCCGAACATTTTTTCTAGTTTGTTTCTAATTCCACGACATACCTCCGCAGCATCAACCGCCGTGGCAGTTTTACCGGTACCAATAGCCCACAAAGGTTCATAGGCAACGACTAATGTTTCTGCTTCTTCTTCGGAAAGGTCTTTTAACGCCGAGGTAATCTGACGACCAATTTTAGCCATTGTTTTTCCCTCTTTGCGTTCGTCGCCATTTTCGCCAACACATAATAAAGGAGTCAACTCATTGCGGTAAGCCGCTTTAATTTTTTTTGCTATTACAGCGTCATTTTCACCAAATATAGTTCTGCGCTCAGAGTGTCCGATTATAACATATTGGCAGCAAATATCCGCCAACATAGGTCCTGAAACTTCTCCTGTAAAGGCTCCTTGGTCTTCCCAATGCATGTTCTGTGCTCCATACCCAACTTCCTTGCCATCAATGGCATCTGCCACTGTTTCTAAGGAGGTCAGTGGAGGGAATACAACAACCTCATAAGTAGTACCAAAGGTTTCTTCTACAACATTAGTTGCTAACTCTACTGACTCAGCAACTGTCTTATGCATTTTCCAATTTCCGGCAATAAGTGGACGACGCAGATCATCTAACGCAGCTACTCCAGGTAGAACTTTTCCCTCTAAATATTCAAGAGAAGCCCCTCCACCGGTAGAAATATGTTTAATTTTTTTCGCAAGCTTCAATTTTTCAATAGCAGCTACAGAATCTCCACCGCCCACAATAGTCATACCTTTTGACATTGCTACTGCTTTAGCTACTTCTTCTGTACCTTTGCAGAATGCATCCATTTCAAATACGCCCATAGGACCATTCCAAACAATAGTCTTCATAGGTTTTAGTGCTTCTACAAAAAGCTTTGCTGTTTGGGGTCCGATGTCTAGTGCCATATAGTCCTGATTTAATTTATCAATAGTCTGAGCCACATGTTTTGCATCTGCCGAAAAAGATTCGGCCATAATTAAATCTAATGGCAAATACAGCTTCACTTTATTTTTTTCGGCTTTTTCCAACAGTTGTTTAGCCAGCGACACTTTATCTTTTTCCACCAAAGAATTACCCAGTTGGAATCCTTCAGCGGCTAAAAACGTATTAGCCATCCCGCCGCCAATTAAAATAACATCAGCCTTATCCAAAAGGCTGTCAATAACACCAATTTTATCCGATACTTTTGCCCCACCAATAATGGCAGCGAAAGGCCTTGCCGGGCTATCTACTGCTTTGCCCAAATAACGCAGCTCTTTCTCTAAAAGAAAACCTGCGGCTGAAGGCAAAAAGTGTGTGACGCCTTCAACTGACGCATGTGCCCTATGAGAAACTCCGAAACCATCATTGACATACAAATCAGCAAAGGATGCCAACTCTTCGGCAAAAGCCATATCATTTTCTTCTTCCTCTTTATGAAAGCGTAGATTCTCCAAGAGCAGGATATCACCTGGCTCCAATTGTTCTACGGCATTTTTGGCATCCGGGCCTATACAATCATCTGCAAATTGCACATTCTTGTCCAAAAGGTTAGACAACTGCGCGGCTACCGGAGCCAAGGAATATTTGGCTACGACCTCACCCTTAGGGCGCCCTAAATGAGCCACAAGAATAACACTAGCTTTGTTTTTTACTAAATATGTAATTGTTTCTAAAGATGCCTTTATGCGAGTATCATCAGTGATATTTCCTTTGGCATCCATAGGCACGTTAAAGTCTACACGCACCAATACTTTCTTATTTTCAACATCAAAATCTCTTATCGTTTTTTTATCCATGAAAGGAAAACTCCCTTGTGACTATTAAAGTCCTTTTTTAGCAATGTAAAGAGCCAAGTCAACTACACGGTTTGAATAGCCCCATTCGTTGTCATACCAAGAAACTACTTTTGCCATTCTTGGTCCTACCATCATAGTAGAAAGACCATCAACAATTGAGCTTAAGGGACAACCATTGTAATCACGAGAAACCAATGGCAATTCATTGTAACCCATGATACCTTTTAATTCTCCTTCAGAAGCTTTTTTCAAGGCAGCATTAATTTCCGCCACAGTAGTATCTTTACTTAAGGTTACTGTCAAATCGGTAATAGAAACATTCGCTGTAGGTACACGCATTGCAAAGCCATTTAATTTACCTTTTACCTCAGGCAAGACCAACGCTACAGCCTTAGCTGCTCCGGTAGTGGTTGGAATGATAGATAATGCTGCGGCACGGGCTCTGCGTAAATCAGAATGTGGAAGATCAAGGATTTTTTGATCATTGGTATAAGAATGTACCGTAGTCATAAGTCCCGTTTCTATACCAAAGTTCTCTAATAAAACTTTAGTAAACGGAGCCAAACAGTTAGTTGTACAAGACGCATTAGAAATAATATTGTGGTTTGCAGGATCGTATTTATCCTCATTAACACCCATTACAATTGTGATGTCTTCACCCTTTGCAGGAGCGGAAATAATTACCTTCTTAGCACCGGCAGTAAGATGCGCCTTAGCTTTTTCACCCTCAGTAAAACGACCTGTAGATTCAACTACAACCTCCACTCCCATTTCACCCCAAGGCAATTTGCTAGGATCAGTTTGTGCAACAACTTTAATCTTCTTGCCATTAACTACTATGCAATCTCCGTCAACGGAAACTTCTGCATCAAAAATTCCATGCACAGAATCATACTTTAATAAATGCGCTAAAGTTGCAGCATCCGTCAAATCGTTTACTGCAACAACATCAAACTCAGGCTTATTCATAGCTGCTCTAAATACATTACGCCCGATTCTTCCAAAGCCATTAATACCAATTTTTGTCATGATAATTCCTCCTAAAATTTTCTTTTGCATTTTGTCGTACAAGTAATAAATGTGCTCTATAACATTTTTACAATATCTCTGGCAGCCGCTTCGTCAGTTACTAGTATATCTTGATGGGATGCCCTAATCACAGATAAAATAGCCTGTGCTTTGGACTTGCCCCCTGCCAACCCAATTACTTTGTTAATACGCTTTAAATCATTCATCATAAGGCCTGCATTATTAGTTACATATACAACTTTACCATTAATATCACAATATTGTCCAATTGCTTCACCAACTGCACCATCTGCTATTAAATCTGCCATAGCTTTGTTTTCCAATCCTCGCCGCTCAGCCATGATCTTAGCTTGGCCCATGCCGTGCACCAAAATATCTGCACTTTTAATTATCTCCACAACTGCTTTAACGCCGGGATCTTCGGCCAAAATACTATTTAGAATTTCGCCGCTAACGCTATCAGGAACATATAATTGGCGGTACTTGGCTTTTAATCTGCCTGCCAATACAGTTGCAATGGTATTTGCCTTATTTTCCACCTTGTCACCTAACCCACCACGAGCAGGGACAACGATTGTGTTGGGTTCATTGCCACGTACATTTTCTGCCATTGCTGCCAGTGTTGTACCACCACTAACTGCTACAACATGTTGTTTTTTACCATCCGCCAACAACTGTAGTAAAATGCGCGCAGCAGCACGTCCTATTTCTTTTTTTACTACCTCTTCCTTGTCGCAATCTCCTGGAATAATAACTACGCGACCAATATGAAGATTTTCCACTAGTAATTTTTCTAGTTTAGACAAATCTTGCAATTTACGTACATAGTCAGACAAATCACGTAAGAGATCATTACCTTCATCAGTTACTGCCATTCCCAAGGAAGAAAAACTCAAAAGTCCGGATGTTTTTAAAAAATCCACCTGCGCTCTCAGCACTCTTTCACTTAGTCCTAATTCACCTGCCAAGGCACGGCGACCAATCGGTGCGTCATGACTCACTTGCCTTAAAATTCGGTACCTTTCCACTAAAAGATCGCTGAGTTCAGGTACTATCTTCTTTTGAAGATTAATAATATTATCCATATAATCCCTCGCAGACCTTTATTTGTCCCTTGTGGAACTTTTTTCGTCCCACTGGCTTTCAAAAAAATGTTCATATCCTTGAACGCCCTTATTATAACATCTTATTCAAAAAAAAAGAAGGCTTTTACCCTCTTTTTTTGAAATAATATATTATTATCGATAATACACCTTTTCCGGCTGCACATCATGCATATACAGCCTTTCTTTTGCCACTTTGGCCCATTCTGTAAGCTCTTTACCATAGTTACAATATGGATCAATACAAATTCCTCCACGTGGGGTAAACTTCCCCCATACCTCAATGTACTTTGGACTCATAAGCTTTATTAAATCTTCCATAATTATGTTAATACAGTCCTCATGAAAATCACCATGATTTCTAAAACTAAAAAGATAGAGTTTTAATGACTTGCTCTCTACTAATTTTTCGGCAGGTACATAAGAAATATAAATGGTGGCAAAATCCGGCTGCCCCGTCATAGGACAAAGACTAGTAAACTCCGGACAATTAAACTTTACAAAATAATCCCTCTGTGGATGTTTGTTAATAAAATATTCCAAAACACTAGAATCATAATCTGTAGGATATTTAGTTTTTTCCGCGCCCAGCAATGTGACACCGGTAAGCTCTTTTTCACTTCGTCCACTCATAGATCTTTTCTCCTTATCAAAACACTTTTTATACTTGTCACTTTTGCGATGCCAAGGCATTGGTAGTATCAGAAGAACACTTTACCGCTCTCTTTTCAAAATCAGTAACCAGTACTCCGCCAACAATACCGGGAACAATTTGTCCAACCACTAAAGATGGTACTAATACGAAATAAGGAATATTCAATAAAATGGAAAGCCAAATTGGAACTGACAATCCTGGAACAAGCACAATTAATAGAGAAATAAAAACATTTGGTAACTTGTGCTTTTTTACTAAGGCAATCGCACTACAAGTAGTAAAACCAACTAATGTACCACCCAGCATATCAACAGGCCCTAACCCCCCCATAAAAGCATTACTTATAAGATTAGCTATTCCTAGCGGTATGCTCAAAAACGGGAAAATAGCACTCAAACCATATAGTGCCGTCGCTATGCGAATTTGATATTGTCCAAAAGCAAAACTTTGGGTATAAATCATTATAACTACATACAAAGCTATGCACAAGGCCGAAATAGTTAGTTTTCTGGTTTTAGATAATGGTGTATTAAACATAATAAACTCCTTTGAATTAGGCAACAAAAAAGGAAGGCAAAATAATGCCCTCCATCCAAGTCAATACAATAGCACTATTAGTGCCGCCCTAGTTTTATTTTTAGACAGGATGGTTACGAACTGTCCTTTATTAAATTGAATTAAATTATACAATAGATAGAATAAAAAAACAAGCACAAATAGCTTCCTGTTTCTATTTGTGCTATGACAATAAAATTTTAAGCAGCTATATTGCTCTATAATTGAACCTCCATATAAATTATTTCTTTACCTGTGTAGTCAGCTAAAATAAAATGTTCTTGGCCGTATCCGGTCTCCGGCGTCCATTTAAAGCTTTCTATGGGTAAATACTTGCGTAATTTTCTCCAAGTAGTAAATTCATACTCAGGCAAATATTTCTGCACCTTTTCTATGTTACGCCAAAATTCCAAAACTTGTTCTTTTAATGACTCCGTATGCCAATTTAATTCTTCAGGGCGCCAATTAGCCTGACCGACAAAAATATCAAACCGCAATATTTCCTGTACTACTTCCAATAAATCAGAATTCTTTTCTTTTACAAAGGATAATAACAACAAAGCTATGTCTTTCACATTATGCCCCTGCGGATATAGGCCCTTATCCTCCCACCACCTAGTCAACGCTGCATAAAAAGCAAAAGCGTCTTTTTTATAGCCTGCTGCAATTAAGTATCGCAACGTGTGAACATATTTTCCTGTATTATAAGTATGATCAAAAACATCTTCTAAAATTTTTAAAAAACGCAGATCTTCATAAGACAAATACTTGGTTTGTAAAATTTCATAGGGTGGCTGTTCCATATAGAGCATTTCATATTCTTTTTTTTGCCTACCAATTAAAGCACCCTTTAAAACTTTTAAAAATCCTAACTGCAACATATTAGCCTGTAAAGCATAAACATCATTAAAGGATTTTTTGAAACTAGCTAAATCTTCATAGGGCAATCCGGCAATAAGATCCAAATGCACATGCATATTCGCAAAACTTAAAATTTTCTCAACATTAAACGCTAACTTTTCCCAATAATCCTGCCGCCCAATTGCTTTTAAGGTTTTAGGATTAGTAGTCTGTACACCTATTTCCAATTGAAATCTATGTTTGGGTACCGTCTTTAAAAAATTCAAAACATTTTCTGACAACAAATCCGCTTTTAGCTCAAAATGAAACGTTGTCTTGGTATTGGCTGTCGCTAAATGTTGCATTATTGGTAAAAAATAACTTTCATACAAATTATATGTCCTATCTACAAATTTTACTAGATGAACACCTGCTGCCATAAATTTATCCAAATCTTTAATTACGATTTCTATGGGGCGTCGCCTTACAGCATGAGAAATTCCAGATAAACAATATGAGCAGCTAAAAGGACACCCTCTTGTGCATTCATAATAAGTTATCTTGTGTTCAGAAACTATTTTTTCTAAATTTTCATAAGGAAAGGGTAGTACTGACAAATCTTTTACTACAGTTGGTTCACCAATGTTTTGCAACTGGCCGGAAGTATTCCGATAAGCAACAAATTTGGGAGCATTTTCACCCATTTCTAAATTTTTCACTAATTGAGCAAACACTTCCTCGCCTTCGCCTTGGACAATAAAATCCACAGCTGGACATTCAGCAAAACTATCTGAGGCAGTAAAGCCAACTTCCGGACCACCAAACACTATTTTTACTTTTGGTAAAACCTGCCGTATTAATCCCGCTAATTCAAAAACATAGTTTTTATTCCATATATGCACATTAATACCAACAACCTCAGGGTTATAGCCGGTAATTTCTGCTAAAGCTGCCAATAGCGGCGTCTGAATT
>JAAYAE010000320.1 GCA_012719555.1 Acholeplasmataceae bacterium
GTCTTTTCTTTGGTGGGAGAGGAGTTTAACCTTAACTCACCCCGAAAGCTGGGTGTAATCCTTTTTGAAAAACTTGGCCTGCCTGCTAAGAAGAAAACTAAGACCGGTTATTCCACTGACGTCACTGTTTTGGAACAATTGGAAGGAAAGCACCCGGTAATTAGTACAATTCTTGAGCATCGCCAATTATCAAAACTCCTTTCCACGTATTTGGAAGGTATGAAACCTTTGATTAATACCACCACTCACCGTATTCACACACATTTTCAACAAGCAGTAACGATTACCGGCCGTTTATCAAGCACAGAACCGAATTTGCAAAACATTCCAATTAGAACTGAAATTGGAAAACGCATGAGAGAAATGTTCGTACCCGGGATTGGTTACGACTTGCTAATGTCCTGTGATTATTCTCAAGTTGAACTTAGAATATTAGCACATATTTCACAAGATCCATTGTTTATGGATTCCTTTGCTAAGGGACAAGATGTGCATGCCAGAACAGCAGCCGAAGTTTTTGGCGTGGATATAAATGAAGTTACAAGTTTTATGCGCCATAAAGCTAAGGCCGTTAATTTCGGCATAGTTTATGGTATTAGTGACTATGGACTTAGCAAACAGTTAGGCGTTAGTCGTGACGAAGCAGCATTTTATATTGCCAATTATTTCGCTCGCTATACCGGAGTCAAGAAATATATGGAAAACGAGATAATAAAGGCTAGAGAGCAAGGATATGTAGAGACACTTTTTGGACGGAGACGCTATTTGCCGGATATTAAGCAGAGTAATTTTAACTTACGCAGTTTTGCAGAACGTACTGCGATTAATACTCCAATACAGGGTACCGCTGCAGATATTATTAAAATTGCCATGCTTAAAGTTGCAGAAGCCTTAGCTAATGCTAGGGTAAAAAGCAGAGTGTTATTGCAGGTGCACGATGAATTGGTATTGGAAGTAACTAATGATGAAAAAGAAGAAGTGGCCGGATTGTTAAAAACGACCATGGAAAACGCAGTAAAACTTAGCGTGCCTTTGGTGGCCGATGTGGCTACCGGCAAAACTTGGGCACAAACGAAATAGGGTGACATAATGCCAGAGCTACCAGAAGTAGAACAGGTAAAAAAAACACTAGCTCCCCATGTGGTGGGCAAGACGATAAAGGTTGTAGATGTAAGATTGCCGAGGTTAATTCAATATCCTTCGGCAGAAATATTTGCACAAAGATTAGTTGATCAAAAGATTGAGAGCATTGAACGTAAGGGGAAGTATCTACGCTTAAACTTTGGGCAAAACTTATATTTGTTGGTACATTTGCGTATGACAGGCGCTCTTTTGGCTGTTAATAAGGCAGAAGAAGAACCGGCTTATGCGAAAATAAAGTTTGAACTAACGGGGGACGAAGATTTGTGGTTTACGGATATACGAACCTTTGGTACTCTTTATCTAATTGACAATGAAGACAAATCTATTGAAGGATATGCTTCTCTTGGCCCGGAGCCATTAAGTAACGAATTGACAATAGATTATTTAGAACCAATTTGCAAGAAAAAAAGTGCTGCTATCAAAGGGGTCATTTTGGACCAAAAAGTTATTGCCGGCTTAGGAAATATCTATGCTGATGAGGCGCTTTTTTTGGCAGGAATTTTACCACAGAGACCGGCTAATTTATTAAGTAAAGAGGAAATTGTAAAACTTATAAAGGCCATTAATCATGTCATTGCTCAAGGAATAAAAAATCATGGAACAACTTTTCGTAATTATCAAGACGCCGATGGCAATAAAGGCGATAATGTTAAATATCTTTTCGTTTACGGTCGTAAAGGTGAGAAATGTAAGGTATGCGGTCAGGAATTATGCGGTTTGAAGGTAGCAGGACGTAGTAGTACTTACTGTGCAAAGTGTCAGCGTTAAGAGGTGACTTATGAAAATAATTGGTGTTACAGGTGGAATAGCGTCAGGGAAAAGCACTGTAACAGCATATTTGCGTAAACAAAACATACCGGTTTTTGATGCTGATGCCAGTGCTCATGATGCTGTGCGGTTAGGATCTCCTTGTTTAGCTAAAATACACGAAATTTTTGGCGATGAAATTTTAATGAAAACAGGAGAGCTTGATAGGAAAGCGCTGGCAACCCTTGTTTTTAGTAATAAGGAAGCGTTGAAAAAGCTGGAGAATATAATTCACGGATATGTTTGGGCTAAAGCCCAAGAATTTATAGCGGCTCAAAAAAAAGAAAAAATAATTGTTCTTGACGTACCACTTTTGATTGAATGTGGTTGGTATACAAGTGTTGATGCTGTTTGGTTAATAAAAATTTCGGAAGAGGAACAAATCAAGCGTGCTATAAAACGAAATAATATTACAGAAGGTGAAGTAAGAGCAAGGATTAAGGCACAGATGCCTTTTTCGGAAAAACAAAAATATGCAACAACAATATTGGATAATAGCGGCAGCATTAGTAGTTTAGAAAAACAGGTGAGTGTTGCTTTAAGGACCATTTAGATTAGCGAGGGGATTATATTGGGCAAAAAGCAAAGCCGGATTTGGCTTTACTTAGTATTGTTTTTGGTATGTAGTTCGGTTCTAGGCTATCAAATATGGCTTTCAGACTACGCACAAAGAAAATTTGTTTATACTTGGCACTATAGTAATGAAATACATACATATAGTGCAAAATATAGAGTGGATCCTTTTTTAGTAGTTGCCGTTATAAAAAATGAAAGTGGGTTTAAGCCGGGCGCGGCTTCTAAACCAGGTGCTCTAGGGCTTATGCAAATTATGCCGGAAACCGGTGCCTGGATTGCTAAAACTACAGATTTTCCTAATTTTAAAGACAAGCTTCTTTTATTGCCGGAGCTTAATATTAAGTTTGGTTGTTGGTATTTGGGTGAACTCGAACATGAATTTAAAGGTAATGAGATTTTAACATTGGCGGCCTATAATGCAGGGCGTGGTACGGTAAAGGATTGGATGACGGAAAATAATTGGGATTTCTATTTTGAAGATCCGGATTTAATACCATTTGCTGATACCAAAAAGTATGTTAAAAAAGTGCTTTGGGACCGTCGACGGTATGAGGAACTTTATAAAAATATTAAACCGGTGTCTTGACGGTAGTATAGTCCTATGCTATTATGATATAGTTCTCGTATTAATTTGCGGTCATGGCGGAACGGCAGACGCGCTAGCTTCAGGAGCTAGTGGGGGCAACCCCGTGGAGGTTCAAGTCCTCTTGGCCGCACCAATTTAATATTGAAGCCTCATGCGGTTGTGGCGGAAAGGCAGACGCGTCAGCTTGAGGGGCTGGTGAGAGCAATCTCATGCGGGTTCAAGTCCCGCCAACCGCACCATATAAAATCAAGATCCTACAAAAAAAGTAGGATCTTTTTTGTTGTTACTAAATGTTTTTAGTAAAAAATCAACATTGTTTAGTTCTATATGTTATAATAAACAAAAAAGATGTAACGAAAAGTTGATACATATGTCAGCTATTTATGCGTACATAGAGCATAAGTAGCTGACATATGTGTAGTGTGGTTGTTTAAAGATAAAATAATGGTGTGTATATAATATAACCTAACAATCAAAAGTAAGAAAAATGACGTGTGTGATATTATGTATATTCGTTATATGAAGCGGAGTAAAGTACTCATAGGGAAAGAGAAATTTATTGGATAAATAAATGTCAAAGTAGTATGTTTATGCCAAAAAGGACGTAATTATTCAGCAGGGGGGAGTTTGAAATTGGCATTTAAAAAGGTGCTAGTAGTAGATGATAATGTGATAAATCGTCTCTTGCTGCAAAAAATATTACAAGATCAATATGAAGTAATCCAAGCTGAGAATGGACAGGATGCTTTGAATATTTTAACATACGAAAAAGAGAAAATATCAGTTATTCTCTTGGATATTGTGATGCCAACTATGGACGGTTATGAATTTCTGTCTAAAAGGCAGAACGATTCACATTTATCTAATATACCTGTAGTAGTTACTACACAAAAAGATGGTGAAGAGAGTGAGATAAAAGCTCTTAAACTTGGGGCTAACGACTTTTTGCCCAAACCATACAACGGGGAGATTATAAAACACAGATTAGCTAATATTATAACTTTTAGGGAAAGTGCTGCTTTTTTAAGAACTATTGAACACGATGAATTGACAGGTGTCTATAGTAAAAATTTTTTTTACAAAAAAGTTGGCGATATTCTGCGTGAGAATCCTCAAAAAGACTATGATATTATTGTTTCGGATATAGTTAACTTTAAGCTTATTAATGATAATTACGGAACTAAGATAGGCGACGACTTATTACGTAAAATGGCAAATATTATGAGCCGTGAAAGGCCCAAAAAAGTTCTTTGTGGACGTATAGGGGCTGATTTTTTTGCTGTGTTGGTGGAACACAATGATGTTTATACTGAGGATATTTTTGCTCAGGCAGACGCAGAACTAAATTCATACCCGGTGGAGATGAGTTTAACTGTGCGTTTTGGCGTCTATGCTGTAGTGGATAGAACAATAGAACCCGGAACAATGGGCGACAGAGCTATTTTGGCAGTCGAATCAATTAAGGGCGTTTATGGGAGTTATTTTGCTTATTATGATGACACCATTAGACAAAAGCTTTTAAAGGAGCAAAACATTACAGACACTATGGAAATGGCTTTGAAAAACGAAGAGTTTGTGGTTTATTTTCAGCCAAAATATAATTTGCGTAGTGAAGCGCTGGCAGGCGCCGAAGCACTAGTCCGCTGGCTCAATCCTAATAAAGGACTAATTCTTCCCAACGACTTCATCCCTTTTTTTGAAAAAAATGGATTTATTACAACTCTTGATAGTTATGTATGGGAAAAAACTTGTCAAATTATGCGCAAATGGTTGGATGCAGGATTACCGCCTATTGCAATCTCCGTAAATGTTTCTCGTATTGATGTTTATAATAAAGAACTGCCGAATATGTTACTGGATTTAACCCAAAAATATGGTATTGAACCGCAATATTTACATTTAGAAATTACGGAAACAGCTTATACGGAAAATCCTAACCAGATTATAGAATCAGTAAGGCGTTTGAGCGCAGCCGGTTTTATGATTGAAATGGACGATTTTGGTACCGGTTATTCTTCACTTACTATGCTTAGTGACTTGCCCATTGATATTTTGAAATTAGATATGAAATTCATTAAGAACGAAATGCAAAAAAATGGCAGCAAGAATATTTTGAGTTTTATTATTAGCTTAGCAAAGTGGCTGGGACTTTTAGTCATTGCAGAGGGTGTGGAGACCAAGGAGCTAATATAACGCTTACTTAGTATGGATTGCAATTATGTTCAAGGGTACTATTATGCCAGACCTATGCCGGAAAAAGATTTTGAAGCCTTAATAAAGAAGGCTGTTATTGACAGGGAAATGGTTAGACCTGCACGTATTATTCCAACTTATGATGTGAAAGTAAGCAAAAATCCTAAACATGAAGAAATAATGTTGATAGTTGATGATGTTAAACTAAATAGGGTTATATTGGCCAACATATTTAAGCAAAATTATACCATTGTAGAAGCTGATAATGGCGCGGCAGCTTTGCATTATTTGTTTGAAAATGCTGATAAAATAGCTATTGTAATGCTTGATTTGATTATGCCGATTATGGATGGGTTTGAGGTTCTGAGCAAGATGAAATTATCGCCGGAATTGAACCTTATACCAATAATTGTTACTTCGCAAACTGGTGAAGAAATGGAAATAAAGGCTCTGAAAATGGGCGCTGATGACTTTGTTGCTAAACCTTATGTCAAAGAATTATGCCATAAAAGAGTTGAAAATGTCCTTGCTGCTGTGCGTAAAAATTAATACAGGAGCTTAACTCTAGTGTATTCAAATGAGTACACTTTTTTTTTGCTTAAATCTTGTTATGCATCACAATATGTATTACAATTATATGGATATGAAATAAGATTATGTGAGAGGGGTTATGGATGGGGAGATAATTAAATTTGTTCCCAAGATTTTCTACCTATCAAATCATAGCACTTACTTTTTTAGGCTTGATTTTTTGTGGTACATTGCTTTTGATGTTACCGGTAGCAAGTAATCCCGGTCAATCTTTACCATTTATTGATGCGCTTTTTACGGCTACCTCAGCGTCTTGTGTAACCGGACTTGTGGTGGTGGATACTGCGGAATACTTTTCTACTTTTGGACAAATGGTTATTATTTTTTTGATCCAATTAGGTGGGCTGGGCATTATGACATTCGCCACATTATTTAGTATTGCGTTTGGTAAAAAAATTAATTTGCAGGAGAGGCTGCGAATTCAAGAGTCTCTTAATCAAAGCGAAGTTGAAGGTGTTGTCAGGCTTTGTATGCGCGTAGTCAAATACTCTTTGGTGATAGAGTTTGTATTTGGTACTATGTTAGCGGTGCATTTTTTCCCGTTATTTGGGGCTAAGGGCATTTATTGGGGCTATTGGCATGCCGTATCAGCATTTTGTAATGCAGGATTTGATTTGATGGGCGGCTTTCGCAGTCTTACAATGTTTGCTGCCGATTGGTCTGTGAATTTAATTATTACTTCTTTGATAATCTTAGGTTCATTAGGCTTTAACGTAATGGAAGACATTATCAGTAAACGAAATTTCGCTGATCTTCGGTTACATAGTAAAATCGTGCTTTTAACTACCCTTGCATTGATTGTTGTAGGTACTGGCGCTATTTGGGCTATGGAGTCGGGTAATGTGGACACTTTAGGCAGCTTAACTACTTCGCAACAAGTGATGGCCAGTTATTTTCAAGCAGTTACCCCCAGAACAGCAGGGTTTAATACTCTGCCTATAGACAAAATGCATGAATCTACTTTATTTGTTATAATAATGCTTATGTTTGTTGGAGCGTCACCGGCATCAACCGGTGGTGGTATCAAAACGACAACTTTGGCTGTTATTTTAATGACCACTTGGAATTTGGTGCGCGGCAAGGAAGACTTGGTTATTTTCAACAGACGTATTGAAGATCGTGTTATTGATAAAGCTTTCATTATTTTAACTA
>JAAYAE010000321.1 GCA_012719555.1 Acholeplasmataceae bacterium
CCTTTACTTACTAAAGCCTCGACGAAATTCATATCTCCCGCTCCTTTCGACGGTTGACCTCAAGGTAAACCATCAAAACCCCTATGTCTGCAGGAGAAACTCCTGATATTCTCGCGGCCTGACCAATTGATGTTGGTCTTACTTTTTGAAGTTTTTCTGCAGATTCAGCTGACAACTCTTTAATAGACATATAATCTATATCTTTTGGTATTAATTTTCCCTCTAGCTTTAGAGCTCTGGCTACTTCCAAATATTGTTTAGCAATATATCCTTCATATTTTGTCTGTACCTCTACCTGTTCAGCGACCACCTGTGGAAGGATTGGTAAGGAAAAAGCCTCTGCAAGTTTTGTATAAGAAATTTCTTCTCGGCGCAAAAGTTCTAAAAGACTAGTACTAGAGCGCAGCGGCACCGTTCCCATATCCGCTATTTTCTTTTGATTTTCTTCATTGGGAGCAATATTAATTTTAGCCAGAGAAGCCAATGTTCTCTCTAGAAGAGAACGCTTAGTTGTAAATGCTTCATAGCGTTCATCGTTAACAAGCCCAATAGCTCGCCCCTTTTCTGTTAGGCGCAAATCAGCATTATCTTGGCGCAAAAGCAATCTATATTCTGCTCTTGATGTCATCATTCGATAAGGTTCATGAGTTCCTTTTGTTACCAGATCGTCAATTAAAACTCCAATATAGGCATCGCTGCGGCCCAAAATTAAAGGTTCATTACCTTTAATTTTCTGCATTGCATTAATACCAGCCATCAGTCCCTGAGCAGCAGCTTCTTCGTAACCACTTGTGCCATTGGACTGTCCTGCAGAAAATAAACCTGAAATAGCCTTATGTTCTAAAGAGGACGTTAATTGCAAAGGGTTTAAACAATCATATTCTATGGCATATCCCGCTCGCATCATCTTACAATGTTCCAATCCGGGAATAGTTTGCATAAACTCCACCTGTACCGCAGCAGGCAACGAAGATGACATCCCTTGAACATATATTTCGTTTGTACGCAACCCTTCCGGTTCAAGAAAAAGTTGGTGTCTGTCTTTATCAGCAAAACGAACTATTTTAGCCTCTATAGAAGGACAATAGCGAGGTCCCACTCCCTCGATATTTCCATTAAACATGGCAGAACGGCTAAGATTATCTCTAATTATTTTGTGTGTTTTCTCATTCGTATATGTTAGAAAACAGGTAACTTGTTTTCTCTCAGTTATTTTACTGATAAAAGAAAAATTGCGGACCTCATCATCACCATATTGTGGAATCATTTTGCTATAATCCAGCGTTCGCGCATCGACCCGTGCAGGTGTTCCTGTTTTAAAGCGCATAAGCTCTAGACCGCATTCCTGTAAAGATTCTGTAAGTTTCATCGCTGAGCGCAAACCATTAGGACCAGAGTTATAACTTACCTCACCATATACTATTCTCCCACGCAAATAAGTTCCTGTAGCCAAAATTACACAATTTGCTTCAAAAACTTCTCCTGTTTCCGCTTCTACTCCTACAACTTGACCATTTGTTACCAAAAGTCTATCTATCATAAGCTGCTTAACATCAAGATTTTCTTGATTTTCCACTACTTCTTTCATGATCACATGATAAAAAGGTTTATCTGCCTGGGCTCTTAGTGCATGCACGGCATATCCTTTTCCCGTATTTAAAAGACGCATCTGAATGCAGGCTTCATCAGCCGCAATACCCATTTGTCCACCCAAAGCATCAACTTCACGTACCAAATGCCCCTTTGCACTACCACCTACAGAAGGATTACAGGGCATAAGCGCAATATTATCCATAGATAATGTGGCTAAAAGTGTTCTCCCTCCCAAGCGAGCCGCAGATAAAGCAGCTTCTACTCCGGCATGTCCGGCTCCTATCACTATAACATCATAGCTTTTTACTATCACAATTTTCTCCTTATTATTTTCCTAAACAGAATCGGGCAAAGATCTCATTAATTATCTCATCTTGAACTGTCTCACCGGTAATTGCCCCCAGTTGATTAATAGCATTACGTAAATCAATAACTATGCAATCATAGGGAATATGTTTTTCTGCCGCCATTAAAGCATCCTTTAAACTCTCCTTAGTTGTGCTTAACAATTTCTCGTGACGAACATTTTGCACAAAAACACCTTTTTCTACAGTACCTCCGGCACCATAAACAAAGTTTTTTAGCCATTGCACAAAAGCATCTACCCCTTTAGTTGACTTTACAGATAAAGTTAGCACATTTTGTGGCCCAAATTTCGCTTTTAAAGCCTCTAAATCAAGCAGGCAAGGTAAATCTACCTTATTAACAATAATAACGTGCTCCCTGCCCTCTATGGAGCTGAGAATTTCTTTATCTTCTATCCGCAAAGGTTCTGATCCATCTAATACAACTACGGCTAATTCGGAAGCGGCCAAAATTTCTTTAGTTTTCTCTACTCCAATGCTTTCTACAAAATCATCAGTCTTGCGAATACCTGCGGTATCCGCTAAAACTAATGGGATTCCTTCAATAAGCATTTGCTCTTGAATAACATCTCTAGTCGTACCTGGAATTTCCGAAACTATTGCTCTTTCTTCTCTTAACAAGCAATTCAAAAGACTGGATTTGCCAACATTAGGCCGACCCACAATGGCTGTCAGCAAACCTTCTCGCATAATTTTACCTGTATGAGCCCTAGATAAAAGATTGTTAACTGATGCTAGCCCGGTAATAATACAATTTCTGACTTCATCAAACGTTACATCTTCTATATCTTCTTCCGGATAATCAATAACAGCCTCTAAGTGTACTACTACGTCCTTAAGAGCATCTCGTATATGCCGTATTTCCGTTGATAACTGGCCTTTTTGCTGTCGTATCGCTAGCTTTAAAGCTTCTTTACTGCGGGCATTAATAATATCCATTACTGCTTCTGCCTGAGCTAAATCCATTCTCCCATTAAGAAATGCTCTTTTTGTAAATTCCCCAGGTTCAGCCGGTCTTGCTCCTTTAGCAAAAGTAAGCCCTAGAATGGTTTTCAATGACTGAATTCCGCCATGACATTGAATTTCTACTACATCTTCTCCCGTATAAGAATGGGGGCCAGGCATAAAAACACACAAAGCTTCGTCCACAGTATTACCGGTTTCGTCCTCCACATGTCCGTAAACCATACGCCTTGATTCATACATGCTTAATGTGTTGCCATCTTTCGTGAAAAACATTTGTTCTGCCAGAACTAAACTATTTGGCCCACTGATACGCACTATTCCTACCGCGCCCTCACCTAAAGCAGTGGCTATAGCACTAATAGTATCCTCCATTATTCAACACCCACCTTACTATAGCGAAAAGCTCGCTCTTTTGAAAAATAAAAAAAATATCCCCGGCAATCTATTAAATTACCGGAGATGTACGTTACCTTATGTAATATATGATTTCTACTTGAGGTCAATTACTGCCTTACGATAAGGTTCTTCACCTTCACTATAAGTTGTCACTTTAGGGTCATTTTGCAATGTCATATGAATAAGTTTTCGTTCATATGGGTTCATAGGTTCTAGTACAACTTTTTCACCGGTACGCTTTACTTTTTCAGCCAGGCGTTGCGCTAATTTAACTAAAGTTTCTTTGCGACGTTCTCTATAATCTTCCACGTCAACAATAATTCTCACACGATCTTCAGAATGTTTATTAGCAACTAAATTTGTTAAATATTGTAATGAATCCAAAGTTTGTCCGTGTTTGCCAATTAGAACGCCCATCCCCGGACCGTGTAATTTAAAAACAGTTGATCCTTCTTCTTTGTTAAAAAACTTTTCCATAACTACATCTATCTTCATTGCTGCAAAAATATTTTTTAAAAATTCCTTAGCAGCCATATCAGCTTCTTCACTGCTTCCTGCAACTTTTACCATATCCAACGCAGATTCTTCTTCAGTACCGCTAATAATCTTTACTGCTTCATCGGCACCTATAGGCGCTGATGTTTTTTCTTCCGTTACTTGCTTCATTGTCACTCTAACTTTGGCTAAACGCCCGCCAAAAATCCCAAATAAAGAATTCTTTGATTCTTCTAAAACTTCTACGTCAACCTGATCCTTTGTTGCGTTAAACTCTTCTAAAGCTGCGGCAACAGCATCATCCACTGTTTTACCGGTTTTTTCAATAGAAATCATAGTATTCCTCCTAGAGCCTTATTTACCGGCAGCACTAGTTTTCTTATTCATCAAAGCCTGCTGGCCTATTTGCATTATATTCATGACTACCCAATACAGAACTAACCCTGCTGGGAACTGAAAACTTATATAACCAATGAATATGGGCATAAAATAAAGCATAATCTTATTTTGTGCGCTTGAGGTATCTGGCATAGACTGTTTAGACTGAATAAAAGTAGTCAAAGCAGAAAGTACCGGCAAAATGAAAAGTGGGTCCGGTTCTGAAATATTTTGTATCCACAAAAAATTATTGGGACCAACGTAACTAAAATCCCTAATACCATAGAAAATACCAATCATGATAGGCATTTGAACTAAAAGAGGAAGACATCCTGCTAACGGGTTAATGCCTTGATCTTTGTACAATTCTGCTAATTTTTGGTTTAAAAGAACTTTATCATTTTTGTATTTTTCTTGAATGGCTTTCATTTTAGGCTGTAAATCCATCATAGCCTTGGTTGAAGAAATCTGTTTAGCCGTCAAAGGATAAAGTATCAATTTAACAATGATAGTCATAATAATAATGGCTAAACCATAGCTAGGAAAACCAATACCGGCTGTTAATGAATATAAAAACGTTACTACTTGTTGAACAATTGTACTTAAAGGACTTAGAAAACTCAAAATATCACTCCTTAAACTTTCTCAATAGTATAAGTAACCCGTTATACTACGGGATCATAGCCACCTTTATGGAAGGGATGACACTTTGCAATTCTTTTAATTGACATAAAGCCACCCCGAAAAACTCCATACTTTTTCACAGCCTCTAAGGCGTATTGAGAACAAGTAGGATAAAATC
Organism: Acholeplasmataceae bacterium; assembly: GCA_012719555.1. Classification (GTDB taxonomy): domain Bacteria; phylum Bacillota; class Negativicutes; order Acidaminococcales; family Acidaminococcaceae; genus JAAYAE01. The sequence continues at coordinate 4,996 of JAAYAE010000321.1, forward strand.
TACAGTGAGGAGGGAATAGAGGCGAAATAAAAAGTTGATAAAATCTTATCAAACCAATCACAATTTTTTTCATATTTTTTCCCTATTAAAGTAATCCGGCACGTTTAGCCAGACGCAAAAAAACACGTTCATAAATTTTAATATCAGCGGTAACCAATCTTTTTCTAGCAACCCAAACAATATTTACATTTTTTTTAATATCATTTTTTTTAGCACGAAAAACCTCACGCATTAGCCGTTTCACATGATTTCTCACAACAGCATTTCCTACCTTTTTTCCTACAGCCAAACCAATTTTTACAGTTGTAGTTTCTGAAGGTAGAATATAAAGAACGGAGAGAGTATCTACAACCGAATGTCCGTTCTTATAAACCGCTTGAAACAACTTTTTGGATTTAATGCGATTGAATTTTTCTAATTTGAATCGTTTTAAATTTTTCAAAACAAACCCCTGACTGCATCGTAAAATAGGCCGCTTTACTGCGGCCTATAAATTGTTATGCAGACAATCTCTTTCTGCCTTTTGCACGTCTTCTCTTCAAAACTTGTTGACCGCCAATGGTCTTCATTCTTAATCTGAAACCGTGCGTTCTTTTTCTCCTAGTGTTATTAGGTTGAAAAGTACGTTTCATAATAATACCTCCTTGCCACATGCATAATGCCAAATTCTATCTAGTATTTCTTTTGATAGCTATGCTGATTATATGATAGTAGTAGCAACCTGTCAATAATAAAACACTTTTTTTGCAATTTTATCATTTGTATCATTGTTATAATATGCGTATTTAATTATTTATAAAAAAAAGAAAAAAATAGAGCCTAACTTGTGCACAGACTTTTTAATAACAATTATCCCTAAAGTTATGCACAATTGTTGATAACTTCAAATTGTACTTTTGTAATTGTTGATAACTAGTGTCACAGCTGATATAAACTAGAAATTCGGTATTTTTGTCCACTAAGTTATGCACAGCAAAAACAGTTATGCACAGCTTTAGCTATTGAAAAAAGGCTGGCATTTTTTTTAGCTTTTTGCAAGTAAATGATGTATAATGAAAGCCAGTAATAATTTTACAAAGGACGGTTTATGATGAATAATGCGAACATTTCCGATATATGGGAAAGCTTGCTCAACTATGTAGAATCCTGCACGGAAGATCCGGGATATGCTCGTTGGGTAAAAGAGGCCATGCCACAAAGTATAACAGGCAATGTCTTTGAAATTGTAGTAGAAAAACAATTTATCAAAGATTGGATTGATAACAAATACAAAACAAATATGGAAAAAATACTTAGTTCTTTGTGTGGTAGAGAAATGAAGTTATTAATAACAAACTTAAACACAAAAGACGAAGAAGACCGTAATAATATCATGGATAGACCTATTGCTCCTATGATTTCTACAGGGGAAAAGCCCGTTAGTAATATACTACAGACAAAAAGCACATTGCAAGATAACCTTATAGGAAAATATGTATTTGAAAATTTTGTTATAGGAAATTCTAATCGCTTTGCCCACGCAGCCGCTTTAGCTGTTGCAGAATCTCCTGCTAAGGTATATAATCCCTTATTTTTATATAGCGATGCAGGTTTAGGAAAAACACATTTAATGCACGCAATTGGTAATCGTATTAAACAAAACCATCCGGAAATGAAAATACTCTACATTTCCAGTGAAACCTTTACTAATGAAATGATAAATTGCATTCAAAAAAATGCAATGGAAAATTTTCGCAATAAATATCGCAACATAGATGTGCTTTTAATAGATGATATTC
>JAAYAE010000030.1 GCA_012719555.1 Acholeplasmataceae bacterium
CTGCTACACCAACAAATTTGAATATATCATTAAAAACACAACCGCGCTTACATTCAATCAAAGTACTTTTAACACCGGATACAGAAAATGTTTTTGCTAATACGTCGATTTCCAATATATCAACACTTCCTGTAGAATCAATATTGTCTTCTATCCACTTTAAATTGCTATCTACATAATATTGATATGCTTGAAAAAAAGATGCTACCAACAACTCTAATTCTCTACCGTTATTAATCAATTCTCCGATAGGCTCCATAGTACATTTCTCCCTTCTATAATCAATTCAATACTAAGATAATGTCAATTAGATATTTGTGAATGCAGGCAATTTTTTATATCATTTCTAAATAAAATTCAATTAAATTATATTAAATAATCTAACTCCACTTTTGCTTAACAATTCGCCAAATATTCTTGTTCTCCTTCTTAATTTAAAAGTATATTGAATAATTTAGTGATACGATATTTTAACCTTTTAACTTATTAACAGTTAAAAGTATAGTAGTAATAATAAACATGTTTCTTTCAATTTTTAATTGACTTATTTTCTTGTTGGTTGCTTTCTTGTATGTCTCGAAGGATTCCTTGACCTTCTGCAATAAGTCTTGCACTTGCATCAACTCTTGCTTGGTCAGTTCCGATTCTTTCTGCAGTGCTACCAATTTCAGCTGCACTGCCTCCAACCGAATCTGATATTCGTCCAACTTCGCTTGCTGTTGTTCCAAGGTCTGTTGTGATACCGTCAAGTCGGTTGATAGCTGACTGTTGATGTTGTTCAGCTCCTGAAATATCTCTTTCAATCTGCTGGCCTGTTCCACTGTCATGGTCATCGTGGTAGATGCTGAATAGCAAGTAGCTACAGGTGATAGCAAGAACAATAACACCAATATACAAGAACATAGTTTTTTTATTTTCATCCAATTTATACCCACCTTTCTGGATTTTTAAATCTCTTCCGCCTTTTCGTTATTTTCTACAGTTAACTCAACATCATTGCCATCTTCGATCATCATTTCTGATAGTTTAACAACATCAGCATTTTGCATACGTAAACACCCATATGTACATAGCCACCCTTGATAATCAGCATAAGGATTAGGGAGTGAACTGCCACCTCCGTGAATATCACGCCCGCGAGCATCACCAGTATGGATGTACCCGCAGCCATAACTCTTACCATTGTTCATGGCTGTTTCGGTGTCTTCCGCCCAGGCATGATGGTAAATCCCATTAGGCAAACTTTCATGGGGCTCTCCCTCCTCATTTTCACCACCTTCATATTGGTTGTGGCATTCAAAATCATATTCTTTACCGTTATCACTCGAATAATGTAAATTCAATTTCTTACCGTCATAATGCAATTTTACCATTATTTCTCAGCTCCTTTTTCTTCATCTTTCGCTACCGGTTTCCCGGGTTCTCCTAAATTAGTGTTATATTTGCCATTTATAAACTTGTTTACCAACTGGGTAACAGCACCGCCGCCACCCGTTAGGTTAGCGAACGTATCGTAGTTATCCCATTTCTGCCCTTTATACAGCAGGTAAAACGAGCCTAACAAAAACGCCGAATAGCCAATAAAGGCTATCCAGCGTGTAAAGGACCATTCCCCATTTTCTTTTAACATTTCCAGTAACTTTTCTTTCATGCTATCCCTTCAATTCTTTTAGATGCTTCCTGATTACAGGTGGTATAACGTGGCCATAACCACCACGGTCAGCATTTTCTATAATAGATATAGCTTCCATGACACCAAACCCTGCTATAACAGTGTAGCGGCAAAAATCTGTCTTTAAGACCATATCAACTAAAACGCCAAAAGAAACAGCAACCAATATAGAAAGCTTCTTCATAATTCCCTGGTACCCACGTTTTGAAAAAATGGTATGTTCATGCCATGCTGCATACATGCCTGTTGCATAATCCACAACCATTAGAATAAACAACGCCAGCAATTGTTTGTCAAAGCCGCCAACTGCTGCAGCCATAAAGCCACCTATAATTCCGGAAACTGCGATTATTTTAATCTCTGTTTTGGAATATAGGTTGGCCACAAAATAAAACACCTCAGAAATTTGGATCACCACCTTAACCCTTTAACGGGTAAATTTGTTTTAATTCCTTAATACTTGTTGCTGCTTCCAATTGTGCTTTTGTAGTCCTGTAAGCGACATGTAAGTCGTTAGACCTAGTAGCCGCTAAAATGTTAATAGCCGCAAAGTCATCAATAGTCAATGTAACATCTGTATTATCTGCCGTAGTCCAATTTATTGGGGTAGCTCCAATTTTATCCGTCAACATTTGCCTGGCGACTCTTAGCCGTTCACGAGCTTTATAATCGTAATCATAATTGTTGCCGTTATAGGTTATAACAGCAACCTCTTGTGCATCCCTATAGGCTTTAGCGGCTACAATATAGCGTGCTTTAGCATGTTCTAGTGGCTCAACATCTGTATAGGGTTCGCGAAGCTCAGTCCAGTCATAACACGGTTTTTGATTGTCAGCATACATCATATTTGCCTCTATAATATTGGTTACTATTCCCTCTTCTACTACTGCAATTCGCATTTATGCCGCCCCCAATTCTTTTAAGAAAACAATACCGTTAGAACCGGCAGCACCATTAAGGCTGCTGTTCTTTGTATTAACACCACCAATGCCACCGTTTGCGGTAATTGTGCCTGTTAGATAAAGCGTATCGGCAATAAGAACAATAGCTCCACCACCACCAGCACCGCCACATCCAGGGCCATTAGTCGTTGCCCCTACACCATTAGCACCGTTAGCGTTAATAGATCCTGTTACTGATATACTGCCCGCAACAATTTTGATGCTGCCGCCTCCTTGGCCACCACTTGTACCAGCATTTGTACCGTCACTACCACCAGCACCGCCACCTGCACCTCCTAGAGTCTCGTTCTTTAATAGTCGGCTAATTGCTGACAAATCAAATCCATAACTAAAAGGATTACCACCTGCACCACCTGCATTATTATTAAAAACATCTTTATGCCCTGCACCACCTGCGAAACCATTACCTGAGTTACCTGCACCACCTGCTGCTCCCGCAGTACCTGTACCGCCAGCACCACCACAAGGCGTGATTACGATATTCCCAGCGCACACAAACGCTCCTTGACACTTAATGATAGTGCAGACTGAGCACGTTATTGTTACTCCTGCAGGTATATATACCGACTTAAAATTATATAAACCCGCCGAAAGCGTTTCATTTGCAGTAGGTGCATAGTCCCCGTCGCTACCATCTCCACGGTCAGTAAACCACGCAGGATAACTTGGTGCTTTTACGCTGGCCAGAGTTCCTAGTCCGTTGTAAGTTGCTACTATTATTTTCCCAGCATCAGCTGCATTAAATTGAATTAACCCTGTATTCCACTCCGAGTCATCATTGGCTCCAGTAGAATAATCCGGACGAAATTCACCGCTTGCCGGTGCCGCCGCAACTTCGGTTGCCGTTACTCCTGCAATAGTCATAGTTATAGTAGAAGGCGAAACCTTAACAGGCACTTCATTTAGCCTAACCACATATGGCGAATTCATGGGAATTATGTGTGTCTCCACGCATTGCACCGGTTCTACCACATCGTCAAATGGGTTATATCTATAATCTTTTGGCACTAAAAATCAACTCCTTTTAAGTTGTTAACTGCTGGTTAGAGGCCTGCTGTAACAACTCCGTGTTTTTATATTCTCTTTCCAATTTAGCAAGATATTGTTCAATTGAAAATGGTTGTTCACCGAGTTCCATTTCGCAATAAATACCCTTATCAGAGCTTACGGTATACTTTATAGTAGATATTGGATATTGCGCAGAGTTCCCATCAGTATCAGTAATTACACACTCACCGTCAGTAGAGAGTTTGCGCACATTAAATGTCCCATCTTTTTTGTTGTATTCCAGCGTGATTCCTTTAATTTTTGCTGATTTAACAGGATTTTTATATTTCTCAATTTGATTTTGTCCCCAACGTTCTGCATCTGTTGCTTCATAGGCACTTGGCAATGTCCAAATATCTTCTTGCAATCCATAAGTTGCCTGACTTGCTTTATCTTCTACGGTAGCAAGCCAGCTTTCGCCTGAATCGTCAACATTAGCCCCTTTTATCCGTGCCCAATTGACTATTTTCTCAATATTCCATGTGGGTATGTACGAATCTAAATTTTTGCCAACCCAAAACCGAGCTTGTTCGTTAATGTCCGTTACCCTAGGTTTAAAATAAATTGAGCGTCTTTCGTCCACACCGTACACATAATCTAACCCAAAGTCACATAATTGATCTAAAGCATCTTTAACAGTAACCCCGTCGAATACTATCTTAGTAATTAAATACCCTGTGTTAATGAGTTTTTCAGCATTGTACACAAGGCCTATTTTCTTTTCAGCAGTCTTTGCAATATCACGCACGATTTCTCCTGCATCTTTGTTTTCGTAGGTTTTAAATAACTGGACTTTTTCCAGCAAGTTATAATAACCATACAGGGTAAAGTTAAATTCCGTTTCTGTGGTACCCTTTACCGGTCTCGTTAAAACGTAACCACTCCACCACGGTTTATTATCATTAAACAAAAAGATATCAACCCGCTGCTTATAATTTAATTCAGTGTTGCTAGGAAGTTCTTTAAATGTAATAGTGCATTGACCACAACCTGTTTCGCCGTTTTTAAAGTTAAAACTTGAAACGGCGTTTTTCTTCGCTCCGGCACCAAATTCAGCAGATATAGTGCCATCATCTTTATAACAAATTATCTTAAAGACTCCTGGCAAATAAGTTGCCGGTGTATCATCCTGAGAACCAGAGGAAGTAGTTTTACCAATATAGATGTAGCGACCACGGAGTCGTCTGCCATATAGTAAGTTCAAATAAACCACCCCGCAGTGTAAGCAATTTTAACAGTACCGGCTTTGCCTGTGTATTTAAAAGTATTGGTGCCAGGAAGCACATGCAAAAATAACCCAGTAAAAGCATTAATAGCATTATTGCTATCGCGCCAAACAGTTCCATCTTCGCAATTTACCTTTAGCGTTGCCGGTGCTGTTAGCAGTGAATCTTTAACCTCGAAATATTGTCCGCTTTCAACGTGTTCAATTTTAATTTCCGGCAAGTCTGCTGCTGGCGTGAAGGTTACTATTATTGGAACGTCTACACTTGATGGATTTTCAAATGTTATTACGCCTTGAGTTTGTGCTTCCGTAAAAGTGGTATTTATAACAGTTTCATCGGTAGCATAGCGAAATGGATCTGCGAGAAATAATGTTACTTCTACTTCGCCCCAGCGTTGTTTAAACCCAGGTTTTTCACTTATTTTAAGTGCCTTGCACCCTGCTACACGATAAACCCGGTCTTCTCTACCCGTAACCAAATCGAAGGCTCCTGTAAGGTGCAAATATGCGTCATTCATTGCCTGATTGTAATCTTCTTCCGTTCCTTCTTTCATATCAAAAGTTAAAGCAAGAGTACGTCCTGAAACTTTCATATCGCCTACTAGGTTAGAACCATGAGCGAAAGCTTTATCTTCCAGTTTGCCATTAAATTCATAAGTACCATGATTTTCAATTGACCAACCAACCGGAAGTTCCCACACAACACCTTTCTTAATTGTTTTGAGGCCCACTTCTATGCCCCCCTTATTGCTGCGCCAATTAACGAATTGAATTCGTCATATAAGTCTTCTAAATCTGAGCCGTTATTTATATCACCATAATTATTTAGAGTTGCCACCGCACTAATACCGCCGCCACTTACAATAGCAGTTGGTAATGCTCCCCCGTTATTAAGGTTCTCTAAGTTAGATACTCCGATATTTCTAACTGCGGAAGCCCTCATCACATATTCTCCATTGGAAAGCCATCTTAAATTACTGTCCGATGTCGCTGTTCCGCTCCCGTTTATAAAACCACCATCTTTATTACCTGTTATACCGCTTAAAGTCGCATTCAGTGCAGCCGCTGCTGCTGATGTAGCCGTCATACCCAAAATTGCAGGTGCCGCATTTCCACCAGCCGTAGCCAATGACCTTGCTACAGCTGCCGGCCACCATGCTGCCGCCGTAGCGGCTCCATTTGCAACATCTGAATCCAATTGCTTATCCGCCGTTTTCTTTCCCATTAACTGAGTTACTATAATACCAGCAAGCTGTTTAGCATAAAAGTCTGCTATAACTTTAATCAGCGATGTCCCAAGCGTTTTGATGGCATCCCCAATAGTTTGTGTTTGCGTTAAAATATCCGATAGTGCGGTACTTAATCCGTTAAATAACGTAGAATAAATCCATGATACTAAATCTGCTGTAGTTTGATGCGCCGCCAAGAAAGCCTCTTTCCATGTATCCATCATGCTTTGCTGCGCCGTATAGTCATTAAGGCGTATCGCATTCTCAGCCGTTAATGCTTCTTGCAACTTGGCCAAGCTATTTTCCTGATATGCAGCATCAATATCAGCCATGATATCTTTGCAGGACTTATGCCTGTTTTCTAAGTCTTGATAATATTTTTTATATATGGCTTGCTGCTCGGTTAAAGTATTGGCTGTAAAAGTAAGTTGATCGTCTCCGTCAATTTCATAGGCGATTTTTTTATCATCTAAATTTTTAAGAAACGTTGCCTTGTCATCTTCGCTTAATTTTGAATAATCAAGGGATAGCTTTTTCCATTTATCCCCTACACCTTCAATTGAGTTTATAGCCGTTTGCGACAAGTTCGCTATTTCTGCAGCATTACCGGTAAGCGTTGAGTCGCTAATGGTTTTGTTCATTTTGTTCCAGGCATCTGTAATATCGTCAATGGAATCTTGTATGTTTTTAGTTGCTTTAGGTGCCTTAGGAGTTTTTGTACTGCCACCGTCACCACTAGTACTAAAAGGCAAGTTGCCTGGCGTTGTATCTTTTCTCCCCAGGTCATCGTCATACATATCAAAGCCCTCTTTGTGTAAGTCCCAATCATCAGACGAACCACTTGAGCCATTGGGCATAGGGTCTGCACTGCCTTCTACCTGTGTTACATTTCCCAAATCATCATATTCAAATTTCCCACCATTTTTATAATGTTGGAAGTCGTTATAAGCCTTTGTCGCTACAACAGCCGCAAGGGCTAATACAAGTCCACCCACAGCTATTTCTGCCGCCACTGCTGATGCCGTTAGAACATCATATGCCGCCGATATTCCATTAATAGCACTTATAACAGGTGCTGATAAGTAAACAAGTCCACGCCAGCCCACTGAAAGCAGAGCAACTCCTCCGGCCGCCTCTAACAATACAGCAATATTTCTCTTGGTATCATCATCTAGCTGCGCGAACTCTTCGGACATTTCTTGCATCTTACCCGTCAATTCCTTGAATTCAGGGAGCATCTGCGCTCCTATGCTAGTCGCTATGCCTTTAATAGATAGTGCAGCAAGATTACCCCTAAATTCAGCATCTTCAAAAGCTTGAGTAACGTCATGCGATAAAACTAACCCAGCCTTTTGAGCAACATTTCTAACATTATCCATTTCGGTTTTAGATAGGTTCAGCATATCGTTTAGCTTGGCACCGCTACGGCCAAATATTTCCATCTCCATAGCTGTTTTTTCAAGCCCGTTTGCCATTTCTCTATGCTTAGTGGTCACGTTGTCAAAAATCTGTTCGGCAGATAATAATTTTCCATTAGTGTCTAAAATCTGTATGCCAAACTTAGTAAAAACGTCTGTACTTTCCGTTCCGCTTTGAGAAGCAGTTTGTATTGATTGCGCCGCCGTCATAGCTGTTTTACTCATTTTTGAAAGCGACATAGCCATGTCTTCAGTGGAAAGGCCGACATATTGGCCAATTGCTAGAAGCTCAGAAGCAGACTCTGCTGCTAAATTTGTTTTATCTTCTAAATCGTTTACGGCTGCAGCCCATGACTTTATTGCTACCAATGGAGTTGCCAAAGAGCCAAATGTGGCAAGTTCGGCTTTCATACTTGAAATAACGTTCATCGTGCTGCTTATTATATTTTCTGATTCTTTCATACCTTTCTTTAAATTGGCATTATCTGCTCCAAGCGCTACTATCATTTCGCCTATTTTGCCCATTTACTCACCACCCTTATTACTCAGCTTTTTTTCCATTGCTTTAAAATATTCCACATCAGATTTTCGAACTGCCTTGACCTGTTTTGGTCTTAGAGGTTTTAATAGTGCTACAGGAGATACGGGTCTTTTGGTATGAACGGACATTTGGCAAGCCGTAAAGTATGCCGCCAAGTTTTCTGCGTTCTCCTGTCGCCATTTATATCCATCTAACAGCATTATAAATTCTTGCGGTTGCAATTCTTCAAACTCCCGCGGCTTTAGTGCCAAAGGTCCGTATGCTAGAGGTTCAGCCCATTTCAGCCAATCAGTTATACTTCGGACGGGGTTGCTTCCGTCCTCTGTACGTTTTTTTCTTGTTCCTCGTTTTCTTCCGTTTTTTTCGCCGTGGCTTTACTCAAAATTCCGCTGGCCATAATTGCGCTTATGATAGCAACTATAAATGGATCAATTGAACCTTTTCCATCATCCATGTATTCTTCAATTTTTGCCGCAAAAAATTGAGCGTTGGCACGTGGATAGTTATGTTTTAACCCGACTTGCAGCCCTGCTAAGCAAAAATCAATGCCCATGTACTGCTTTTCTATAATC
>JAAYAE010000031.1 GCA_012719555.1 Acholeplasmataceae bacterium
ACCTAAATAAGTATATATTTTAGAGACTTTGGATTGCGCAAATTGCGCTGCTAAGATGGAACACAAGATTCAAGAATTACCTGAGGTAAGGTATGCCAGCATTAGTTTTACAACCAAGCAGTTACGTTTGTCAGCCGCCAATCAAGAGGCGTTATTACCAAAAATTCAAGAAATTTGTCAAGCTATTGAATCAGCGGTAGTAGTTATTCCACGTGGAAATCAGCGCCCTAATATAGACAGAAGTTATTTCCCGGAGAATTTTAAAACAAAAAAGATAAGAGAAAAGTTTTTTTTGTCTATGAAATTATGGGAAATAATTATAGGAGCATTGTTGTTTTTGTTATTATTTTTCGGACCCTACCGGGGAGAATTTTTGTTTTATGGGTTAATGCTATCCTATATTATTTTGGGATATGACATTTTACTTACTGCTGTGAAAAACTTGTTTAAAGGCAGGGTCCTTGATGAAAATTTCCTCATGCTTGTGGCAACTATTGGAGCTTTCATTATCGGACAGGGGGAAGAAGCGGTTGGCGTAATGCTATTTTATCGAGTAGGTGAATACTTTGAAGAACTAGCAGTGGCTAAAAGTCGCAATGAAATCATGACCGCAGTTGACATGAGGCCTGAAGTTGTAAATTTACTAATAGGTGAAGAAGTTAAAATAACACCGGCTGCAGATGCCAATGTTGGGGATATTCTTTTGGTTAGAGTTGGCGACAGAATTCCCCTAGATGGAGTAGTTATAGATGGTGAAAGTCTAATAGATTTATCACCTGTTACGGGTGAACCTGTTCCCGTGAGAAAAATTTATGGCGATGAAATAATTTCCGGGTGTGTTAATACCACGGGAGTTTTGAAAATGCGTGTGGAGAAAATTTTACAGGAATCTATGGTAACTAAAATTTTAGATGCGGTGGAAAATGCTGCTGCATCAAAACCTCGGATAGATAAATTTATTACTACTTTTGCCAGAATTTATACGCCGGTAGTTGTAGTTATTGCGGTATTAACAGCAATAATCCCTGGAGTCATTACAGGCGATTGGCAAAAATGGACGTACACTGCTCTTACATTTTTGGTTATTAGCTGTCCTTGTGCACTAGTTCTTAGCGTTCCTTTGGCCTTTTTTGCTGGAATTGGAGCTGGGTCGAAACGCGGTATTCTTTTTAAAGGTGGCGTTGTTTTAGAAGCTTTGAAAAATTGTGCAGTAGTAGTTATGGATAAAACGGGTACTGTTACGCAGGGCAATTTTATTTTACAAAAAATCATGCCCACAGGGGGTATTACTGAAGATGCCTTATTGCAACTTTCTGCTTCAGTTGAAGTTGTTTCTGCGCATCCTATTGCAAATAGCATCGTATTGGCAGCCAAAAATAAAGGACTAGACCTTATAAGGCCAACTAATGCTGAGGAAATAGCAGGGGAAGGCATTGTGGCGGAGACAACTTTTGGAAAAATCCTTTGTGGCAACAAAAAACTGATGGAACGGTTCGAAATTAATATTAGCGCTTATCATAGTACAGGCTTTGGTACAGAAGTTTTGGTGGCACTAAATGGGGAATATGCGGGAAATTTGCTTATAGCAGATACAATTAAAAGTGACGCAGTTAGCGCTATTACTAAACTAAAAGAAATGGGCCTATCTACGGCTATGCTTACAGGGGATGCAATGGAAAGCGCACAAGCTGTTGCTGCTGAAGTTGGCATTGATAGGGTTTACGCTAAACTTTTACCTCAGGATAAGTATAATGTTTTAAATGATTTGCGTGCAAAATATGGCAGCGTTATGTTTGTCGGGGATGGGATTAATGATGCACCGGTTCTGGCAGGAGCAGATGTGGGAGCCGCTATGGGAAGCGGTGCAGATGCTGCTATTGAAGCTGCAGATGTAGTCTTTATGAATTCGGAAATGGAATCTATACCCAAGGCTATTGAAATTGCCAGGACAACAAACAATATCGCTTGGCAAAACGTAGTATTTGCTTTGGTTATAAAAGTTGCTATTATGGCTTTGGGACTGGGTGGTTTTGCTTCTATGTGGATGGCTGTGTTTGCTGATACAGGTGTAGCAATGTTGTGTGTGATTAATTCTGTCAGAATTCTATACCAAGTAAACAAATAGTATACATCAGTTAAAAAATACTATGTGAAATTGTTTAATAAAGGGGCTGTAACGAAATAAGGTAATTTCTTTTAAAAAGTCACAGTTCCCTTCAGGCAAGTCTATGAAAGGAGCCCGACGAATGCTCGTTAAGAGCAATTGCCGGGCTCCTTTCTGTTTCAGGGCGAA
>JAAYAE010000322.1 GCA_012719555.1 Acholeplasmataceae bacterium
GGAAAATTTAGTTATTGATAATACAAAAGATAAACCAAAGCCAAAGAAGCTTGAAAAAGCAAAAACCCCAAATGAGTATGCCTCAGAATTCATTGAATTGGCTAAAAATCACGCTGGCGTTCTCACTTATCGGGAAATACAAGACACTTTACAATTGGTAGAGACTATGACCGTCGAGGACATGGACAGTATATACGCTCAGATTGCAGCTAAAGGTATTGAGGTTGTTGATGATGGTGGCGATGAAGAAGGTCCTACAGTTATTGATGACAGCATTGAAGTTGATGAAAGCGAGCTAGCTAATTTAGCAGTGCCGGAAGGCATTAATATTGATGATCCTGTTAGAATGTACCTAAAAGAAATTGGCCGTGTGCCTCTTTTAACCGGTGACGACGAAATTAAATTAGCTAAACGCATGGATAAGGGGAATCAAGCTCAGTACATAATAAACGGAACAGTGCCGAGCAATATTGTTATTCCTGAAGTCAATAAAAGACTTAAAGTTGAAAAGCTTATTGAACGCGTAGAAGAGTTATTGTTATTAGAAACTAATTGGTGGCAAGAGCGTGCTGTAAATAAAGTCTTTGGCAAAGTTTATGCTATAGCTCAAAAGCGAGAAGCACTAGAATATGATGAGTATCAGCAAATGTGCAAAGAATTTACTAAAGATGAACAAAAACGCTTAGGCAAGCTGCTTGCAGATAACAAAGTTAAGATTGTAACTCCTAAGAAAAAGGCTACACTTAAGAGGCAAACTTCAGAAATTGAAGTAAATCATTTGTTGGAATTACGAGAAATTTTTGCTGTAATAGAGGCTAAGCTTGAAAAAGGTCAAGGAACTCCTAAAATGCATGCGTTACTCAAAAAATTAGAAAATGAGTATGCAACTGTTTTGAAACAAACCTTAGAACGTGGAGAGGACTCCAAGAAATGCTTGTCTGAGGCTAACCTGCGTTTGGTAGTTAGTATAGCAAAACGTTATGTAGGAAGAGGTATGTTGTTCCTAGATTTGATTCAAGAAGGAAACCTTGGTTTGATTAAAGCTGTCGAGAAATTTGATTATAACAAGGGATTTAAATTTAGTACTTATGCTACTTGGTGGATTAGGCAGGCTATCACGCGTGCTATTGCGGATCAGGCACGTACTATTAGAATACCGGTGCACATGGTAGAAACTATTAATAAATTAGTTCGTGTTTCCAGGCAGTTGTTGCAGGAGTTAGGCAGAGAGCCTTTGCCTGAAGAAATAGCCAAAGAGATGGACACAACAGTTGATAGAGTTCGTGAGATTCAAAAAATCGCTCAGGAACCGGTTTCCTTAGAGACACCTATCGGCGAAGAAGAAGACTCCCATTTGGGTGATTTCATAGAGGATCAAGAAGCTCCTTCCCCTGCGGATGCCGCGTCCTATACCTTGCTGCAAGAACAATTGGGCAGCGTTCTACAAGAACATTTAAGCCCACGTGAACGAAAAGTATTAGAATTACGCTTCGGTTTAGCAGACGGGCGTACTCGCACTTTGGAAGAGGTAGGCCAACATTTTGGCGTTACGCGTGAACGTATCCGTCAGATTGAAGCTAAAGCTTTACGAAAGTTACGCAGTCCTAAGCGCAGCAAGCCTTTAAGAGAATTTTTAGAATAGATATTAGCCTTGACAGTAGCATTGTTTTATTATACAATGTTAACGTTGGTTTTGTAGGGCACGCTCCCTGCAACTTGCTGTCGGGCCTATAGCTCAGCGGTAGAGCCACCGGCTCATAACCGGTTGGTCTCTGGTTCGATCCCAGATGGGCCCACCATCGAAATAATGCGGCTTCCGAGGTTTTCGGAAGCCGCTTTTTTCTGCTATTTTGGACTGGAAAAAATACAAGTTTCGTTTAATCTATTGTGTTTTTAGTTTTAACGGTGTATCATAATCGTATAATCGTTTACGCGATTATATAGGAGCTGGAGGTGTATTAATGAATCAGATTGTAAATATTTTAAAAGCGTTATCAGACGAAACGCGGTTACGAATTTTAAATCTTTTATATGAAAGAGAACTTTGTGTTTGTGATGTTATGGTAATTCTACAAATATCTCAGGCAAAGGCTTCTCGGCATTTAATTTATCTTAAGAATGCCGGACTTGTGAAAGACCGAAAACATGCTCAATGGGCGTATTATTCATTATCCAATAATAAGCATTTAAAGTTTGTTGACACCTTAGTTTATGATAATTTGAGAAGCATGGATTTATATGCGGATGATCTAAAAAATCTCGCGGAACGTTTGCAAAAAGGTGAAAACGAGTGTGAACATGCTTAAAATTCAAATGAGAGAGTTATTATAATTAACAGGGAATGTTTGCAGCTATAGTCGTGATGGGAGATAAGTACATGAACAAAGAAAAAGTGACAGGCATCGGTTTTTTTGAAAAATATTTGTCAATCTGGGTTCTTATTTGTATGGTCATAGGAGTAATGATAGGTGTTTATTTACCGGAGGTACCAGCACTTTTAAGCAGATTCGAATATGCTAAGGTATCAATTCCTGTAGCCATACTCATATGGTTAATGATATACCCAATGATGTTAAAGATTGACTTTGAAAGTATTAAACAGGTAGGGCAAAATCCTAGGGGATTAATTGTGACCTGGGTTACAAATTGGCTGATAAAACCCTTTACAATGTATGGGATTGCCTATTTCTTTTTATATGTAGTATTTGGAAATATTATTCCGGCTGCTACTGCTAAAGAATATTTGGCGGGGGCTGTTTTATTGGGTGCCGCACCCTGCACAGCTATGGTTTTTGTCTGGAGCAATTTAACTAAGGGTAATCCTGCTTATACCTTGGTGCAGGTAGCAACGAATGATTTGATTATTTTAGTAGCTTTTGTGCCTATTGTTGCATTTTTGCTGGGAATCAATGATATTACAATACCGTGGATGACGCTATTTTTGTCAGTGGTTTTATTTGTGGTAATACCTCTTACCGCCCGTTGGTTTTCCAGAAAACTAATAACAAAAAATAGAGGGGTGGATTATTTCGAAAATACATTCATAAAAAAATTTAGCAATGTTACCGTTATTGGACTTTTGCTAACTTTAATAATAATATTTTCCTTCCAAGGTAAGATTATTATAGATAATCCTATCAACATATTGCTAATCGCTGTTCCTTTGACAATACAGACATTTTTTATTTTTTTTATTGCTTATGGCTGGGCTAAATTATGGAAACTGCCTCATGATGTTGCCGCACCTGCCGGTATGATTGGTGCTTCAAATTTTTTTGAGCTCTCAGTAGCTGTTGCCATATCATTATTTGGGCTGCAATCAGGTGCAACTTTGGCAACTGTTGTGGGGGTATTGACTGAAGTACCGGTAATGCTGACTCTTGTAAAAATTGCTAATAACACTAAAAAATGGTTCCCGGAAGCTAAATAAGACAAAGGAGTGTAAAACTATGAATAAAAAACTACCGGTAGTAGCTTTTGTATGTGTCCATAATTCCTGCCGTTCACAGATGGCGGAGGCAATCTCTAAAATTTTTGCTGCTGATGTTTTTGAAGCCTGTTCGGCAGGAACAGAAATAAAGACAAAGCTTGATCAGGATGCTGTTGGCCTTATCAAAGAGCTATATGGCGTTGATATGAGTGAAACACAGAAACCAAAGCTGTTAGCAGAATTGCCTAAAATTGATATACTTGTAACCATGGGCTGCCAAGTGGCGTGTCCTTTTGTTCCCTGTAGGTATAGAGAAGATTGGGGTCTAGACGACCCTACCGGGAAAGGAAAAGAAGTATTTTTACAGACGGCTGATGTTATCAAGCAAAAAGTTTTGGATTTAAAAAACCGTATTGAAAATCAGAGTATTTAAGTTTTTACTTGTACTTGGCAAAAGTCATATTCGTAGCAAACTTTTTGGGTATTATATAGTCTGTACTCCTGTTTTTTAAGTATAAAATTGTCTAAAAGACACCTAAATTTAATTTTAGGTGTCTTTTAGCATACC
>JAAYAE010000323.1 GCA_012719555.1 Acholeplasmataceae bacterium
TCCTATAACAATTTAATAGTTGTAATATTATAAGGTTATTAGCACAATTCAAAGCTTCCTTTAATGTTCCAAAAATATTACGTTCTCTGTCGCTACTCCAACATCTACAAAAGCACCTTTCTCTAATATAGGAGCCTCTTTTTTATTAATAACCCATCTAAATAATTTAGGCGAGTTAGGTGCCAGTTTTAAAAGCACTATCCAATCGAATACATCTTCTATTACATTTACAATTTGTCCGCTGTACACGTTGTCACAAGTATTATTTTTAAGCGTCATTAAATGTGCTCGTACAGCTACAAAATTTATTTTCGACGCTGTGCTGCCTGACGGTGTTTTAAACTCAATACCCCATTCTTTTGCAATTACGCTACTATCATTTTTATATATAGCAGCAGAAATATTTTTGCATCCTGTTAGTATTGTTCCCGTAACCGTACAAGGATTTTCAAAAAGCTTATACTTGCTACTGCAACTTATCATTGCTCCCTTTTCCAATATTGCAATGCGGTCACACAAACGATAAACTTCACCTCTGTCATGAGATACATATAAAACCGGTTTATCAAAATTAGCAAAAATCTCTATGAGCTCCTGCTCAAGCTCCCATTTTAAAAAACTATCCAAAGCGGAAAGTGGTTCATCAAACATAATTATTTCCGTCTCAAGGCTAAGCATTCTTGCTAAGGCAGTACGTTGCTGCTGTCCACCGCTAAGTTGCCAGGGATACTTGTCTTCCAGCCCATTAAGGCGAAGTTTACCGATAAATTCTCGTATTGTTCTTTCCTTATTAGGACTACCAGCTAGCGCAAACCCTATATTTTCTGCAACAGTCATGTTGGGAAATAACGCATAGTTTTGAAATAGATACCCCACATGCCTCTTTTGTGGCGGTAGATTAATACCCTTATTACTGTCAAATAAAACCTTATCATTAAGCACGATACATCCAAAATCCGGTGTTTCTATGCCTGCGATACACTTCAAAGTCATGCTTTTCCCACACCCTGATGCACCCAGTATTGCCATTCTTTCATCTGCAATAGAAAACTCAACTTGCAAATCAAACTCACCAAGTTTTTTTCTAATATTAACATTCAGCATAATCTCACCCTGCTTTCCTTTGCAAGTAAACAGGCTTTTTCCTTTGTGCATTTGTCCAACTGTTAAGCATTAAAATAACAGTAAAGGAAACAAACACTACTACTCCAACCCATTTATAAGCAAGATCATAATCTCCCGCCTGTACCGCAGCGTAAATTGCTGTTGATATGGTTTGAGTTTTACCAGGTATGTTGCCCGCAACCATTATAGTCGCTCCAAACTCACCTACGGCCCTTGTAAATGAAAGTACAACTCCAGCAATAATGCCATAAAAACAGTTTGGTAATATTATATGCCAAAAAATACGCCATTCAGAAATGCCTAAGGTCCTGGCAGCAGAAATAATATTTTGGTCTAGCTGTTCAAAGGCGCCTCGTGCTGTTCTATACATGAGGGGAAAGGAAACAACTACTGCCGCAACAACAGTTGCTTCCCAAGAAAAAATAAAGTTGTAATCAAACAAAGCGAACAATCTTCCTACACAACTATTTTTCCATAATAATAGTAA
>JAAYAE010000032.1 GCA_012719555.1 Acholeplasmataceae bacterium
ATATAAACAGAGCTCTTAGCTTCAGATGGAGTTTTTACCAACTGAAGGTTAGAGATCGTTATCCAGGGACGTAGCTGCCGTTATCTCCCACTTTGTTAGAAGTGGGAGTGTTACGGCAGGTAGTCATCGGATAAAAGTCAAATATTAAATAATAATTAAGAAAGGAGAAAGTTACCAAAACTTGGTGACGATTTTACTAATGAAAGCTAAGGTAGATAAGGATACTTGTATTGGCTGTGGATTATGTCCTGATATCTGTCCTGAAATATTTCAGATGGATGATGATGGGAAAGCTATTGCATATAAACCCGATGTGCCTGAAAATTTGGCAGATTCCGCTCAAGATGCAGAATCTCAATGTCCTGTAAATGCAATTACGGTTCAGTAAGGTATAACTTTATATCCACACTAAAAATAACCTCATTATGATAAGACCAGTAATCATAATGACAACTTATGAACCGATGGTTCAAGACAAACTTAATACAAAAGGAACCATAATGGAAATAAATCCATTATGGTTCCTTTTGCGTATTAGTGGTTCCTAAAATACCGAATTAAAATCCAAATGAACCACAGCCCACCTGTACAGATGACCAATAAAAAGTCTACTATCAATCCGAATGTCCCTCTCTTTTTCATTTGCAAATCATCCTCCTGTTCAAACTTTGAGCTAATGTTTTTCTCATAACAGGAGTTGTAAAAATTGCGGAGTGAACCCAAAACTACATTTCAGCAATTAGCTTTTCTTTAATCTTTGCAAATTCTTCTTCCGTAAGAACTCCACTATCAAGCATTTGTTTTGCTTGTTGGATTTTTTCTAAAGCCGAATGGGTATTCTCGTTTTCTTCTTTTGCAGAACAACCATCATCTTCATTTTCATTTGCTTCAAGAATATCATTCCAATCTGATTCAAAATCCGCCTCGGAATAAGAGAAATGTGCTTCATCCAATGTATCAGCTAATCTCATGCCCATAGGTCTAAGTGTGGCAAATGTAATACCTCCCGAAACAATACCACCTATGATAGGCACAACCTTTGACACTCCCTTTGCGAAAACTTCCTTAGTCATTTTGGCACCAAAAGCTTTAGCAATGGATTTTATAATCGGGTAATAAAATGTTTTTGTAAGCGCCTGTTGTGGTAGCTTTTTAAGTGCTTGTTTTGCCAAAGAGGAAGAAAGCACTCTTATAGTTTGTGCAGCACCCGATGCTCCCAGCATAACACCACAATACAATATGAGTTGATTTGTAACTTTTTCTTCATCTAAAATATCACCGTTCCACAAGTCACCAGCACCATATAGATAGGCAATTTCTTGTGCTAATCCTAATGCTACACCATAGAATTGTAGCATATCCCCAGGTATGGTTGCGGCCATTGTAAATCCCCCTGGCATTCCGGCAAGAAATGATGCACCGGTAGAAAACAATGTCTTCTTTTGAACAATTTTACTTGCAATTTTACGTAATTCCTTTCTTGAACAACCTGCTTCAACAGGTCCTACATCAATAATGGCATGTAACAGTTCAGGGGCAACATCATTGAATTGCTCTTGCAAAAAAGCATCACGATTAACCTTTACTCCAGGAATTTGAATTGCTGTACTGATAACACTCACCAGTGAAGGTGCATTTATTTTTTTAGTAATTTCCATAACTTATCCTCTTTTCTATTTTATTTCGCAATTATTTTACTACCCATTTTTTATATGTTCCATTGCTTCATATATGCTAATACTGTAATCAAACAACTTACTATAACTCTTTACGCCATCTAGCAACTTTTTTATCCATATATTTGCATTCTTACTTAAAGCTATCATACTCCTAACAATTACATAATGTCAATACTCGTTAATAGATTCGTATAGACTTCAATAACTTATTATGGAAACTATGTGAACAAGGCATTTGATATTAAATCACTCAAAAAAATGTTTGGAATTGACGATATATATGAGTGAGACGATGAACTGAAACCTGCAATTTAAGACAGCAAAAGGCGGACAGTCAAAACTGTCCGCCTAATATGTCCCTTATATAAGTGGTTCACAAATTGTCCTTGTGAACATTCACTACATAAACATAGGGAGGTTATCTTTTGTGTATCAAATATCTTTTGTGTATCAAATTTTTTTCTGTTTTTAAATTCTTTTGTGTTTTAAATGTCTTTTGTTTATTTAAATCATCTTATTTTTGTTCAGATGATTCCTTAGTTTTTTTCATTAAGAAATATATTGGAACTCCTACTACTAATCCACCAAGACCCCATAGTATTTTTTCCATAGATGACTGAACTAAAAGCCATCCACTAACTACTACAGCTATTATTGGAATAACTGGTCCAAATGGAACTCTAAATGAACTTTGTAGATCTGGTCTTTTCTTTCTTAAAACTATTACTGCTAAACATGTTGGAACATATTGTGCAAATCTTGAAACAACACTTATTGCTGCAAGTTTTGTAAAGCTTCCTGATAAAGCTATTGGAATTGCCAATGCAACTGTTATTATTATAGCTACATATGGTGTACCCTTTTTGCTTTGTTTAGCAATTGCTTTTGGAAGAAGTCCATCTTCCGCTAAAGCTACTCCACTTCTTGGAGTGATGAATGAAGCTGCTATATTTATTCCACCTATAGAAACTAATGTACCTGCTGTAACTATAGCTCCACCTATAGGTCCTAAGAATACTGATGCTGCGTCAGCTACTGGTGTTGCAGTTTCTGCAAGCTTAGCCCCAAGTACTCCTATAGATACTGCTTGCATTAATAAATTGAATGCTGATACTATTATCATAACTGTTATAATTGCTTTTGGTACATTCTTTTCAGGATTTTCCATGTCTTCTGCTGCTACTGCTATAGATTCAAATCCTGTAAATGCATAGAATATTAAAAGTGCTGCTGCACCAAAAGAACCTGCTGTATATTGTCCTTTTGGGAACATTGGTGTAAAGTTTCCACCCTTTATGAAAAATATTCCTATAGCCACAAACATTACAAGTGGAACTAATTTTCCTACTGTAATTACATTGTTTAATGCTTTTGAAATGTTTACTCCTAATATGTTTATAATTCCTAATCCTACTAGTATTCCTACAACTATAATGTTTTTAGTAGCTCCTACTGATGCTGCAGGCCAAACTTTTCCTAGAGCCGTAGCAAATGCCACTGCCATAGCTGCCCATGCTATTATACTTATAGCCCATTTCATAAATCCAACTTCAAAACCTATGAAGTCACCAAAGGCTTCCTTTGCATAAACGTATGGACCACCATTTTTCTTAAACATTCCGCCAACTTCTGCAAAACACATTGCTATACTTATAACTAAAAGCATATCGAATACTATTACACCTAAACTTGCAGGTCCTATTAATTTTGCTGCTTGGTTTGGTAATAAGAATATTCCTGAACCTATTATAGCGTTTATTCCTAGTAATACTATACTCCAGAAACCCAATTTGTTTTTGCTTGACATAATTTTTCCTCCCTTTCCTTAGGTTATTATTTTTTGCTTTCCTCAACTAATTTTTTGAATATACCTAACATTTTTTCATTTTCTTTGGCTAACATTTCAGGATGCCACTGTATTCCCATTACAAAGTGTTCTCCTTCTTTTTCAATAGCCTCTATAACTCCATCTTTCGCCACTGCTGATGCCTTAAATCCTGGTGCCACATCTTTTACTGCTAAATGGTGAAAGCTGTTAGTTAACACTTCATCTCCTAATATTGCATTTAACTTAGTATCTTTTTCTACTTTTACCGTATGCGTAGGTACGTTAGATAAAGCACCTTGATTATGCTTAACATAACATCCTTCTATAAAAGATAGATCTTGATAAAGATTTCCGCCATTAACTACATTTATAATTTGGTGTCCTCTACAGATACCTAAAATAGGCTTTTTCATCTCCATGGCAATTTTTATTAGCATACAATCAAATAAATCTCTCTTTGGAAGTATTCCTCCAAG
>JAAYAE010000324.1 GCA_012719555.1 Acholeplasmataceae bacterium
ACATTATTTGATATGCAGAATTATCTTTAGCAAAGAAATAAGCATTTACCACAAAAATTTGTTTTAAATTAACATTATCAGTGGATTCAATAATGACTCCATTAATACCATTAATAACAATCGGTTCTTGTTTGACAACAGTAACGTTAGGTGTGAATTTTGTTATTTTTTCTACAAATGATTTTGCTTCAGCAGGCAGATCATCTGTCGTTGCATTAGCAAAATTTAAATATTCTTGGGTCTTAAAAGAACGAATCAATACTTCATCATTGTGCACACTGCTTAATGATTTAGCCATAATAATGTTATCGGCCTGCAACGTAAATGCGTGCCAGCCACTGGGTAATGTTATTTCATAGTTCATTTGTTTTGCTATTATTACATTATCCTCAGAATATTTTGAGGTGGAAATTTTTAGGTTATGAGTCAAATTATCCAGTGTTTGTTGAGCACTAATTTTATCCTTTATTGGTGCACTAACCCGTATTACAACAAGTTTATCATTTTTTAGTTGATATGCCTTACCTGTAATAAAATCACGAGCTATTGTTGCATTAGACGGTGGTTTTAAAGTGAAGGCATAATAATTTTCATTCAAAATTAATTTTGGTGTGAATTGTGCTGTCTCTGTTTTATCACTGTCCAATTTATTTTTGCCTGTTGTTTTGTCTAAGGCACTTTGTTCTAAAGTAAATCCGGGAAAGTCTTCAATGTCAGCAATAAATTTTTCAAAATCCGCTATTTGTTGAGCAGAATAGTTTTTCATGGGAACAGCAAGAAAATTAGGTAAAGAATATACGTCAGCATTAATCAACTGAGTTCCTAATACATAGCGAATTCCTTTAGTAGTTCGGTAAATTTCTGTTCTATCTGCCGGTAGCGCTAAGCTATATCCCCCACTTGCAGGTTGAAATACTGCTGGTTCCGCAGCATTAGCGTTAAAAGCAAAACTTGCAATGGCTAGTAACGCAAGTGCTGTTAGTCTTAATGTTTTTTTCATGGTTTTACGTCCTTTACTTTGTAATGATTTCAACCATCATGTCAGTTGCTACACCGGAAGCCTTGGCTTAATCCAGTATCAATATGACACTTATCAGCATTTTTCTCCTGAATGCACTAATATAATATGTTATGCATGATTATTTTTCGAAAATTGTCATATTTTATTTGTTTTTTAAATATTCATCAATAGCGATGGCTGCTTTTTTACCTGCCCCCATGGCTGAAATAACAGTTGCCGCACCTGTAACGATATCGCCACCGGCAAAAACCCCTGGAATAGAAGTTGCTTCATTTTCTTCTACAGTAATGTTTCCACGTTTATTTGTAACTAAATCAGGTGTCGTTGATTTGATCAATGGATTTGGTCCCTGGCCTATAGCCATGACTACCATATCTATATCAAGTACATATTCAGATCCTTTAATGGGAATTGGTGACCTGCGGCCTGATTCATCAGGATCGCCTAATTCCATTTTAATACATTCAATACCTTTTACCCATCCCTTATCATCACCTAATATCTCAGTAGGGTTGTTTAATAGATGCATCTCTATACCCTCTTCACGAGCATGTTGGATTTCCTCTTTACGAGCCGGGCATTCTTCTTCGCTACGACGATATACTATATAAACATTTTCGGCTCCCAAACGTTTAGCTGTACGAGCAGAGTCCATAGCTACATTACCGGCACCAACTACTGCTACGTTTTTGCCTACATATACCGGAGTTGCAACCTTAGGGAATTTATAGGCACCCATAAGGTTTACTCTTGTTAAAAACTCATTGGCCGAATATACCCCATTTAAGTTTTCACCGGCAATATCCATGAAATGAGGAAGTCCGGCCCCTGTACCAATATAAATTGCACTGAAACCTTCTTCTGTTAATAAGTCATGAATAGTAAAGGTTCGCCCGATAACAACATTAGGTTGTATTTTCACGCCTAAATCTTTTAGTTGATTAATTTCGTGCATGACAATCTCTTTAGGCAGCCTAAATTGTGGGATACCATACATAAGTACACCACCTGGTG
Source organism: Acholeplasmataceae bacterium (assembly GCA_012719555.1). Lineage (GTDB taxonomy): Bacteria > Bacillota > Negativicutes > Acidaminococcales > Acidaminococcaceae > JAAYAE01. The sequence goes on from JAAYAE010000324.1 coordinate 2,036, forward strand.
CATGCAGAGCCTCAAATAAGGTAACATCATAACCCATTTTTGCCAAATCCCCTGCCGCAGTTAAACCCGAAGGACCGCTGCCTACCACAGCGACTTTTTTGTTCTTGGGTTGAACTTTTTCCGCAGTGACTAAGTCAATTCCTTTTTCACGGGCATAATCAGCTACAAAACGTTCTAAACGCCCAATTGCCACAGGTTCGCCCTTAATGCCTAAGATACATTTTTCTTCGCACTGAGTTTCTTGTGGACAAACACGTCCACAAATTGCCGGCAAACTATTTTTATTTTTTAAAATCTTAATCGCGTCAGGAAAATTATTTTCTGCAACAGCATGAATAAATTGAGGAATATCAACATTTACCGGGCAACCGGCGACACATCTTGGTGACTTACAATTAAGACAACGCTCAGCTTCATCTATAGCCATAGCCGCAGTGTAGCCTAAGGTTACTTCTTCAAAATTTTTATTTCTAATATTTGCTGCCTGTTCCGGCATAGGATTCCTTAGTCCTCCACGCATTTGCAATGCCCCCCACAACTATATTCTGCTGATTCTTGTGTTTTATACATTTGTTGACGTTGAACTAAATTTACAAAATCTACTAAATGAGCATCAAACTCAGGCCCATCTACACAAGCAAATTTATTTTCATCACCAATTCTTACTCGGCAGCCACCACACATACCTGTTCCATCCACCATTATAGAATTTAGGCTAGCAGTTGTATGGACGTTGTAAGGCCTTGTAGTAGCGGCTACATTTTTCATCATAATTACGGGACCAATAGCCAAGACTAAATCAGGCAATTCACCCTTTTCCAACATGGCTTTCAATGGATCAGTAACGAACCCCTTGTGTCCTTCAGAACCATCATCGGTCGTAATAATTAGCTCATCGCTAATTGCCATCATTTTTTCTTTCCACATAACTAAATCTTTGTTACGTCCGCCTATAATAGAAATTATCTTGTTGCCTAGTGCTTTGTAGGCACGTGCTATAGGATAAATAGGGGCTACGCCAATTCCACCGCCAATGCATACTACTGTCCCAAATTTTCTCATTTCTGACGGATGACCTAAGGGGCCCACAGTATCTAAAATATCATCCCCAACAGCAAAATCATTGCAAAGATGTTTTGTTGTATTTCCCACTGCTTGCACCACCAAGGTAATGGTGCCCTTTTCTCTATCAAAGTCACCTATAGTTAGTGGTATTCTTTCACTATTTTCATCCACTCTGATAATTATAAATTGTCCAGGTTGGCATTTATGCGCTATTAAAGGCGCTTCTATAAGAAATTCATAAACTTGTGGGGCTAAACATTTTTTATTAAGAATTTTCGCCACTTTTCTCACTCCTAAGTTTTATTTTGTTAAACGCAAAGCACATTTGTTAGCTTCAGCGTATACTTTTTCTATATCTATAGTCAAAAATTCTCCCTTTTCCAGCAGAACTCTTCCATCCACCAAAACAGTAGCAGCATCACTTGCATTTGCTGCATAAATAAATAAAGAAGCCCGGTCATAGCGCGGATACCAATAAGGCTTATTCATATCATAAAGAACTATATCAGCTTTTTGACCAATTTTTATTTCCCCTAAATTTTCAAACCCCAAAGCTTTAGCTCCATTTACAGTTGCCATTTGCAAAGCAGTATTAGCTGGGATAACGGTAGGATCCTTAGATTGATTTTTATGAATAAAGGCAGCAAGCCTCGCTTCTTCTAGCATATCTAAATTATTATTACTAGAAGTACCATCTGTTCCCAAGGCAACTGTAATACCTTTTTGCAACATGGCAGGAATAGGTGCTATCCCACTTGCCAGTTTTAAATTACTTTGGGGATTATGTGCTACGCGAACATGCTTAGCGGCCATAATTTTCATATCATTGTCTGTAACATGTACACAGTGGGCAGCTAATGTTCCTAATTCAAACATGCCTAATTTATCCATGAGTGCGATTGGAGTTAAGCCATTTTCTTTCAGGCAAGTATTTACTTCTTCCTGAGTTTCTGATAAATGCATGTGAATTTCACAACCTAACTCTCCCGCTGCTGTTATAACTTTTTTTAAGTAATCAGGTGGGCAGGTATAAGGGGCGTGTGGTCCCATCATAACTTGGATACGACCATTGTCTTTACCATGCCAATCTTTAAATAGTTGAATGTTTTCTTGTAATTTTTTTGCGGAATCCGGTACTAAACCAATCAGACCACGACTTAATGAAGCGCGCATTCCTGTTTCTTCTACAGCTTCGGCAACTTTATCCATATCTGCATACATATCCGCAAAGGTCGTAGTGCCACTTTTTAGCATTTCTACTGTTGCCAGCATTGTTCCCCAATAAATATCATCTTTAGTCATTAGGGCTTCAACAGGCCATATTTTATTTTCTAACCAATCCATCAGCATCATATCATCGGCATAACTGCGCAGCAAAGTCATAGCCGCATGAGTATGAGCATTAACCATACCAGGTACCGCAATATGTTTTGCACCATTGATAGTTTTTGTGCCGGTAATTTCTTCTTGACCTATGTAAGCAATTTTATTGCCGGTAATACCTATATTGTAAACTTCATTGTTTTTCTCGGTTATTATTTCGACATCTTTTATGACTATGTTATAAATCAAAGTTCTTCACCCGCTTGTCGTTTGCTGTAATGCTCTTTATAAAAGGCACGAAGAATTTTGGCGGTTTTGGCATCAATGTTTATGGCACCACCCATTTGTTCCGTTATACAAAAAATCTGAGCTGATTTTTCTACAATACTAGCAACATTTAATGTTTCGCGCATGTTCTTTCCACAGCAAACTGCACCATGATTGGCTAATAATGCCGCATTATTATTTCCTATGGCAACAACAGCATTTTGGGCTAATTCTTCTGTTCCAGCTATAGCATATTCGGCACACCTTATAGGCCCGCCTATAACTTGTATCATATCCTCAATAAAAGGTGGTATAGTTTTTCGCATAGAAGCTACAGCACAAGCATATGTACTATGTGTATGTACTATAACATTGAATTCAGGATGAGCTTTATATAGAGCCATATGCATTTTCAGTTCAGTAGAAGGGGTCCTAATACCGGCCATTTTAACACCTTCAGCATTAACTATAACTATATCATCAGGTTTTAATTGATCATAGCTACGGCCGGATGGTGTTATGGCAAAACAATCTTTTTCGATTTTCATACTAATATTTCCCCAAGAACCCAGAATTAGTTTTCTTTCTGCAAGCGCCAGACCTGTCTCGATAATTAATTTACGGGCATCACTAATTTGTAAATGTAACATGGCTGTCATCTCCTTAATTATTCATGGTGCAAATATTCAACCTGTTCTTGACTTAAAGTATCAATGCCTACTCCCAACGCTTGCAGTTTAATTCCAGCAACTGTATTGTCTAATTCTTCAGGCAATACATAAAGCTTATTTTCCAGTTTGCCCTTGTTATCTAGTAAATATTTCATAGCTAAGAACTGTATGGCAAAAGACATGTCCATAATTTCTATAGGAGGTCCGTCACCGCAAGCTAAATTAACTAATCTTCCTTCCCCTAAGAGATTGATTTTACGACCATCCTTCATTGTATATGTTGTTATATTTTTACGCACATCATAAGGCGGTTTAACAGACAGTGCTGCTAATTCAGGAATATTGATTTCTACGTCAAAGTGTCCTGCATTACAGATTACGGCACCATTTTTCATTGTGTTCATATGAGTGCCTCTAATGACATCCTTACAACCTGTTACCGTGATAAATATATCGCCAATTTTAGCAGCTTCGCTCATAGGCATAACTTCAAATCCATCACATACTGCTTCAATTGCTTTTATAGGGTTGATTTCAGTAACAACAACCTTAGCACCTAAGCCCTTGGCGCGCATACTGACCCCTTTACCGCACCAACCATAACCGGAAACAACTATTGTTTTACCTGCAATAGTCAAATTAGTAGTCCTAATAATACCATCAAAGCTTGATTGACCGGTACCATAGCGATTATCAAAAAGATATTTACAATAAGAATCGTTGGCCGCAATCATAGGGAACAATAACTTTCCATTAGCGTCTAAAGCTTTTAATCTATGAACGCCTGTGGTTGTTTCTTCTGAACCACCTATAATTTCTTCTGCTTGTTGCGAACGTTCTCCCTGAAGCATATTAACCAGATCGCCACCATCATCTACAATAAGGGAGGGATGCGTATCTAGAGCTTTGCTCAAATAAAAGCTGTATTCTTCATTTGTGCAACCATGAGTAGCATAAACTTGAATATCATTTTTCACTAATGCAGCGGCAATATCGTCTTGAGTTGATAAGGGATTGCTGCCGGTAACGGTTACATTGGCACCTGCATTTTTTAGCACCATAGCTAAATATGCCGTTTTGGCCTCTAAGTGAATTGTTACAACCATATTTATTCCTGCAAACGGTTTGGTTTTACTATATTTGTCGTTAAAATAATTAAGCAAAGGCATATATTCTTTTACCCACGCTATCTTTTCTTCACCTAAATATGCAAGATTAATATCTTTTATTATGCTATCAGTCATTAATATTCCTCCTAAGTTTTCTTGCTAATTGTCTAATCATATCTTCATAGGGCTCAATTAGCACCCCATATTCGGTAATTATACCTGTAATTAAATCATGTGGCGTTATATCAAATCCAGGATTAAATACCTGTATATTTTCCGGTGCTGTTGTTTTCCCACGGAAAATACGTACTTCATCACCATTACGTTCTTCAATAGGTATAGAAATGCCGGTGCTCATTTTAAAATCAAAGGTTGTTGAGGGAGCAGCCACGTAAAAAGGTATGTTTAACGCCTTAGCTGCTAAGGCAACGCCATAGGTACCAATTTTATTGGCTACGTCACCATTTAAAGCAATACGGTCTGCCCCTACTATTACAGCTTTAATTTTTTTTGTTTTCATGGTCCATGCAGCCATATTATCGGTAATTAAAGTAACAGGAATATTATCCTGTTCCAATTCCCAGGCGGTTAAGCGTGCACCTTGTAACAAAGGACGTGTCTCATCAGCATACACCATTTTTATTTTACCGTCAGCATAACCTTGCCGAACAACACCAAGAGCAGTACCCCATCCACAGGTCGCTAGGGCTCCGGCGTTACAGTGTGTAAGTACCGTTGAATTCGCAGATAAAAGCTCGGAACCAAAATGTCCTATTTTAACATTATTACTGATATTATCATCATAAATTTTAACGGCAGCACTTTCCAGTATATCTACGGAATCAATTGTCCTATTTATATTAGCTTTTACAGCCATATCCCATATCCTATTAACTGCCCATGCCAAGTTTACCGCAGTAGGTCTAGTAGCTATAAGCTCTCTCTTAAAGACTTCTAATTCTTTTAAAACATCTGTACCGGATAGGCCATGCATGCGGATTTCTTTATAACCTAAAACCATCGCAAATGCAGCTGCAACACCTATTGCAGGCGCACCACGAACCTCCATAGACCTTATTGCCTGTGCTACACGTCTATAATCGTAGCAAGCAATAAAGTCTATTATATCGGGTAATTTTGTTTGGTCTAAAAGCACTAAAACATTTCCACGCCAGTCCATTGTTTTAATCATTGGAAAGCCTCACAAATTAGAGTTTAAATCCACCAAATTCTTTTAACGCTTCGCCACAATTACACTGTGTTTCATCAGAATCATTGGCATTAATAAAGGCTAAAATCAATTTTTCCATGTTTCTGATACTCTTGCCCATTTCCTCTACAACTTCTTTGTGGCTTAGTGGTGTAGGTGAAATGCCAGCTCCCATGTTAGTAACAATAGAACAATTAGTATAACAAATTTCAGCCTCTCTGGCTAAAATAGCCTCTGGCATATTAGTCATACCAACAATATCTCCGCCCAGCATGCGAAACATTTTAATTTCAGCAGCAGTTTCAAAACGCGGTCCCTCTGCCGTAACATAAGTGCCGGATTTATGGAAAGGAATATCAGTTTTATTTAAACATTTAATAACTTTTTCCCTTAATCTAGGGCAATAGGGAAAAGTAAAATCAACATGAGCCACACCTCGTTTAGGAGAATCAAAAAAGGTGTTTATGCGACTTTTAGTAAAATCTAATATTTGATCGCAAACAACAAAATGTCCTGCAGTCATTTCAGGGTTCAATGAACCCACCGCAGTGGTAGCAAATATTTCATTTATTCGCAAAAATTTAAGAGCCCAAATATTGGCTCTATAATTAACTTTATGGGGTGCAGTTGTATGCCCTACTCCATGCCTAGTAATGAAAGTAACGGAATTTCCGGCCATTTCTCCGCGTAAAACTTTTGCTTGACCATACGGAGTTTCAATTATTTCTTCTTTAAAATCCACAAAAGTACCAGGATTATAAATCCCTGTACCTCCAATAATAGCAATATTTCTCATATTTATTGCTCCTTTTCGTTTATTGATTTGATGATTTTTACTAGGTCAGACAATTCATCGATAATATAATCAGGTGTAATCAAGGCAGAAAATTCTTGATTGCTAAAAAGAGACCAGTTTACCGCGATAGTTCTACACCCTGCACTACGACCGCTAAGCAAGTCATAAGGACTATCGCCTACACATAAACATTCGTGTGGTTCTAAAAAAATGGCCTTCGCACCTTTTAGCATTGGTTCAGAATCAGGTTTATGTTTAGTGCACTCCCCACAGCCAATAATATTTGATATATAGCTATCGATTTTCAGTACTTCCAGTCCTCGTCTGGCCATTTCCGAGGTTTTTGATGTAACAACTGCCTTTTTAATGCCCATGTTTTCCAAGGCAATCAAGCCGTCAGTTACTGAAGGAAAGGGTTTAACTAATTTATCATGCATTTTATTATTGTATACCCTATAGTACTGAACCATTTCATCTGCCTGCTCGGCGTCAAAATGAGCTAAACATTCTCGCAAAGGTAAACCTAAATAACGTATAATATCTGCATCTGATACTGTTTTATGGATAAAATTATTCAATGTTACTTTAAAAGTTCTTAAAATAAGGTCTGTACTATCAACCAGGGTACCGTCTAAATCAAAGAGAACGCCTTTTATAGTCAAAATATAAACTCCTTTTCAGTATATAACTATTCCTTTTTATTTTAGCATAATTCATCGGTAAATTAAAGCTAAACAAGGTATATGTAGAAACTAAATAGACGTACACAATTTTTTATCATAAAAAAATACGCCTGAATTATTCAGGCGTACTAATATTATTTCATATGTTTTGAAAACACAATTTGTTTGGGTCCAATTTCAGTTGTTTCCGGAACCAAAATATCGTTAAAGCTTATACTACGAGTATGCTCCGTATGGCTCCAAACATGTTCATGGCGATGTATAAATCCTAAAACGGTAATAGGTACCCAGCTGTATACAAATAACGGGTATAACAGTAAATAGAACCAAGATTTAGGTGACGCATGAATTTTGGCTAGAACAACAACAGGGAAAAAATACTGCCCAATACCAATAAGCGTCCATACTTCTATGGGTAAAATAGCATATAGAACATTGGTATAAAAAGGTACTATAGTGTAAATATAACTGCAAATTACATAGAAAGTTGACAACAATAAAAAGTAAGGTTGAAACAAGTGCACAATGCCATCTAAAAGCACGATATTGCGCTGTTTAATGCCTTCTTTCAAAAGCTTTCCCATGTATCTGCCACATACATCAAAATGACCCTGCGACCATCTTTTGCGTTGATTCCAAGATTGCATAAAAGTTAATGGTTTTTCATCATAGACAATGGCATCATGTGCCCATGTAGTAGGAATGCCTTCCAAAAGAGCTTTCATGGTAAATTCCATATCTTCCGTCAAACAGGTAGCACCCCAACCATATTTACGCAATATATCTGTAGAAATACACATTCCAGTACCACCTAAAACACTGGACAAGCCTATATTATATTTAGCCAAATGCCAAATATGATTAACAATCCAAAAAGAAATGGAAAATACCCCTGATACCCAAGTATCAGTAGGATTTTTAGAATCCAGATAACCTTGGATCAAGCGTTCACCTTTGCAATAACGGCTATTCATTTCCAAAAGAAAATCAGGATGAACTAAATTGTCTGCATCAAAAATGATTGCAGCATCGTATTTTTCTTTCATACTGAATAATTTATTAAACATCCATTCCATAGCAAAGCCCTTACCTACATTTTGGGCGTTAAAACGTTCGAAAGCTTTAGCACCGGCGGCGGTTGCTATTTTAGCTGTATTATCGGTGCAGTTATCGGCAATAACAAAAATATCATACATATCATCAGGATAGTTAAGTAAGTGCAGATTTTCAATTAATTGCCCTATAACCTTCTCTTCGTTGTGTGCAGCTATAATTACGGCGAAAGACGTTTTGGGAGTTAGTATCTTCTCCTCTTTTTTGCGACCAAAAATACCAAAGAAAGAGATTGTAAAATAATAAATAGTAAAAAACACAATCATTAGCTGCAATGGTATCATAACTACGTCAAAATAACTGCTCATCGATTTAAGCTCCTTTGCTTAAGCACTAATAGTTTTATTGAAAATTTTAATATACAAAGCATTTAAAATACCACATATGGTATAAGTAAACATACATATAAACGGCCAAGCACTAGTATTTGTGAAAAGCATATACAGGCCTATGGCTGCAGCAATTGCAACCGGCAATAAAAAGAGCGGATTGCCCTTCCCTTTGAAATCAGGATAGCGAATTTCACTGTACATAATATAGGCTACAACGAGAGTTCCAAAAGCAACCCACATCGAAGAGTAATTATACCCCGAAAGTACATAAGTTGCAAGTATGCAACCTCCGGCCGGTATAGGCATTCCTTGGAAATAACCGTGGACATCAGCAGCATTAACATTAAACCTAGCCAAACGCATAGCTCCGCCAAAGGTATAAAGGGCAGCTATTACCTGACCTACTACACCAAGATCTTGAAGTCCATAAACATAAATCAAAATAGCAGGTGCTACACCAAAAGAACACAGATCACACAAAGAATCCAGCTCCTTGCCAAATTCTCCCCTGACACCTAACAATCTCGCAGCCCTGCCATCACAAGAATCAGCCAAAACGGCTAAGATTATAAATACAGCAGCCCAATTGAAATCATGAGCAATAGTTAAAAATATAGAAACAACACCTAATATTAAACTTAGTCCGCTTATACTATTGGGCACCATACGTTTGTAATTCATCAGCTTATCTGCCTCCCAATAATTGTTAAGCCGCCTTTTACTTTATCGCCTTTTTTTACTAAGACTTCAACAGTTTTAGGCATTACAAGTTCCGTGCTTGAACCGAATTTAATCATACCATAGCATTCACCCTGTTTAATATTTTTTCCTAAAGTTACCCAAGAAACAATACGCCTAGCTAAAAGACCGGCAATTTGAATGACTAATATTCTATTCTTGCCATTATCAAGACCAATTGCATGACGCTCATTGACAAAAGAAGCGGAATCTTTGTAGGCAGGTAAATAACCTCCACAAGTATATCTCTGATATTTAATCTCACCGCTCATAGGTGCGCGATTAACATGCACATTAAACACAGACAAAAAAATAGTTACTTTCTTTGCCTCTTCATTTAGGTATTCATCATCAAAAAATTCTTCAATATTCATAACCGTTCCATCAGCAGGAGAGTATAAAATACTGTCATCAGTTGGTAATGGACGATTTGGATTGCGAAAAAAATAAATGAAAAAACACGATAAAAGTGCAGGAACTATGGCTGCATCTATACCCCAAAAATAAAAAACTGCTAAAGTTATAATTAAAAAACCTAAAATAATACGATAACCATCTTTTACTATCTCAATCTTCTCCATGTCCCCCACCTCCAGTTCTGTACTAAATTTTACAGTATTAATTATAATATATGCGAGCTTATTTGTCTAACAATTTACCGCAATATTTCATGTGCAAAACTTTGATAACAAAATGTGGTAATGCTAGCATGCGGACAAAGCGACTTGGTTGTTTATACAGTCTAAAAAACCACTCCAACGAAGCGTCTTGCATCCATTTAGGTGCCCGCTCCATTTTACCGGCCAAAACATCAAAACTTCCACCTATGCCCATACATAAGTCTGCATTAATTTTAGCATAATTTTGCTCTAACCAAAACTCCTGCTTAGGAGCTCCTAGGGCAGCAAAAAGAATATTTGCGCCGCTATTATTAATTTCATTAATAATGTCATCTACTTCATTTTCTTTGAAATAACCGTTACGAGTACCTACTATTTCTACACCGGGAGCCATTTTTTCACACTCTTTTTTTGCAATATTAGCAACATCTGGAGCGGAGCCGAAGAAAAAAACTTTGTATTTTTTACTTGCCGATATTTTTATAAGTTCTAAAAACAAATCAAAACCGGCTACTCTCTCCGGTACTTCATATCCTAGCGTGCGTCCTGCCCAAACAGTACCTGCGCCATCCGGCAATACTAAAGTTGCTTTTTGCAAAATTTTCATATATTCAGAATCACGCTGTCCCAACATAATTATTTCAGCATTGGCCGTAACCACGCATGTTTTTTCTCTTGCGTCTAAACGAGAAGTCAAATAGCTTAAAGTTTGTTGCATAGAAAATGGAGCAACAGGGACGTTTAATATATTAATTGTTTGTAATTTACTCATATAATCCTCTCACTTTAAATAAGATACCGGCAAATAGTACTATTTGCCGGTATCTTATTTAAAGTGAGAGGATTATATGAGTAAATTA